>NZ_PNOZ01000001.1:0-182419 GCF_002879555.1 Verrucosispora sp. ts21
GTGGGGTGGTGGGCGGCGGGTCGCCGTCGAGCGTCAGGTTCTTCTGCTGGACGGTCCACTGCGTACGGCACAGGCCACAGTTGGGGCCGACGAAGTTGGCCCCGGCGGCGGTGTCGCCCTTGAGCCGCCACTTGAAGTAGAGCGTCGCCACCCGACCGAACTCCCCGCCGTTGGGCTGGTCGTAGGTGGCGCCGTGCCCGACGTTGAGGTTGCCCATGAAGGCGGGCAGCCCGGCCGGCAGCTTGCCCCAGTCGTCCATCGCGTTGGGGTAGGCGATGTCGCTGGGTCCGCCGATGAAGTAGGCGATCGGCTTGGTCAGCCGCCTGAGCTGGTAGTCGTCGGCGTCGTTCAACAGGCCGCTGTTGAAGATGCCGATCGTGGTGATGCGGGGGTCGTTGGAGACGGCGTACGCCTCCACTCCGCCGCAGGAGAAGCCGGCAACAGCGATCTTGGTGGTGTCGAGCTTGTTGTAGTACTTGCTGCCCTGCCGGGAGTTCTCCGCCACGGCCCAGTCGATGGTCTGGGTCAGCATCTGGGCGTTTGTGGAGCCGCCGCCGTTCGGCGCCCCGTTGGCCACGGCGAGGAAGCCGTGGGAGGCGATCTCACGCAGGAAGTTGTGCTGCGAGAGGCCGTTGCCCGAACAGGCGCCGTTGCCCCAGGCGAGGATGGGCAGCCGCTCGGACGGGAGGTTCTGCGGCCGGTAGATGGTGTGGTTGGCCAGGCTGGGCGAGGTCTCGTAGTCGGCCGGGTACGGGCCGGAGCCGCCGACCGCGGCACTTGCCGGACTCACGCTGATCGCCATGATCACAGAGGTGACCGGGACGACGAGGGCGACGAGTCCCGCGTAGACCTTCGATCTCCTTTTCATGCACCCTCCAGGGGATGTCAATGGTGGCACTCCCTGCGGTGGCGGTGGCCGCTGTTCAGCCGTGCCCTGACCAAGGTCGGCACCGGCCGCGAGTCGATGTGGCTGCCCTGACCGCCCGGCTGCGGTCCCCACAGGCGACTGAGAAGGGGGAGCGGTGTGTGCAGTAACTATTACCAGCGCAACGAAAAGTGTCAATGTGGGGAGCGATCCGGGTCGGCCTGCGACGGCGGGCCGGTCGGCGTTGCGCGGACCGGCTCCGGTCGCGCGGGGTCGCTCGACGCGCGGAAGTGCGTGACCCACGAAGCGGCGTCCGGCCAGTACGGCGTTACCACCTCGACGAGGCGGGCCTGCGCCAGCGCACCGAGCGCGGTGTGAATGTCCAGGAAGGTGTCACGGGCCTGCTGACGCGGCCACGGCTGCGGGAGAAGATGCTGCGGCAGATCGGGATCGGAGTCCGCGAACTTGCGCCAGGAGTCCATGGCGGACGTCCGGGCCACCAGCGCTGCGACCGGGTCCACCTTTCGTTTGCGGGCGGCTTCCCGCAGGTCGGCGTACCGCTTGACGAACCGGGAGTACCCGGCAGCCAGAGCGGCCAGGTCGTACGCGCTCGCGGGTCCGTGCGGTCCGGACTCCTCGTCGAACCGGACGTGCATGACCGACCACCGGGCATCCTCGACGTGCTGCAACAACTCGTCCAACGCCTGACGCACCACAGCGGCGTCGGAGCCCGGCCGGATCCACACGCTGTCGTACAGGCCCACGAAGCGCAGCGCGCTCAACGACCTGCGTACGGCGTGACGCAACGCCTGACCGGAACTCGGAATCGAGAACGACACGAGCACCCAGGCGCCGGTCCACTGCGGGGGACGGGCACCGAAGTTCAGGAAGTGCTGCATCCGCGCGCGATGCTTGGCTATCGCCTGCGGCGTCAGGTGGTAGACCGGCGGCCGCGCATCCCCACGCCTGGCGATCAACCCGCGCTTGACCAGGCGCGACAGCGCGGCCCGGGCGCTGGATTCGCTGATCCCGAACTCCCGCAGCATGGCGATGACCGCGGTCGACGGCAGATCAGCGTCCGACGAGTCGAGATACTCGCCGAGCAGGGTCACCAGCAGGTGTTGCGGGCTGGACCCGGCCTGGGCCCGGGGTAATCGGACGGTATCGACTGATTCTTCGGCGTACACCTCCTCAGGGTGCCGCACCGGGTCGCCCACCGTGCCGCCGGGCGGTCGCCCGACCGCCCTCGGGGCTGTCCGAAAAGGAGTGAAGCTCGCCACTCAAGGTTCAAGCTTGAACTTATTGATCTAAGCTTCAAGCTTGAACCTATCGAAGCGAGTGAAGCGGACTACCGCTGAGTGCCGACGGAAAGAGTGGTGACAGGGATGGACAAGCAGCTGCCCCCCAAGGACGACCCGATCTGGACCGCCGCGAGAGGCTTCGTGACGCGTGACGACGAAGGCGTCCTCAAATTGGTCAACGGCGGGCAGGAGGCGGCCCGCGTGAAGGTCACCGGCGACCAGACCGACGGCCAGCTCAGTCTCCTGGCGTTCGATGTCGCACCCGGGTTCGGGAACCGGGCACACGCACACGGGGCCGAGAGCGAGGCCTTCTACGTGGCATCGGGTGAATTCCGTTTCCTCAACGGCAACCGCACCTTCGAAGCCGGTCCGGGCGACTTCATCTATGTCCCGAAGAACACCCGCCACGGCTTCAAGAACCTGAGCAGCGAGATCGGCAAGCTTCTGGTCTTCTACAGCCCGGCGGGAGCGGAGCAGTTCTTCCTCAAGTACGGTGACGACCCCGACCCGGCCGGGAACCCGCCGCCGGCGTGGACCCCGGAGAAGTTCGCCGAGATCGCGGGCGCCCTCGACGCCCACCACATGATCATGTTGCCGGACGAGGACTGGGGCTAGGCCCCGGGTCGACGTCCGGTCAACCGCCCCGGCGAGGCGCCGGATTCGTGGGGGTGAACCCGGGTGGTGTCCGAGCTGGTCAGCGCCCGCCGCGGCGGGCGCTGGGCCGGGCCCGGGCGGAGAAGGCGGCCACACCACCGCGCGCCGGTGCGGATCGCGTCGACGATGCCGCTGCCGTGGCCGGCTTGCCGCTGCGTCGGCCTCGGCCGCCGTTGGCGGGCGGCGCGTCGTGCCGAACGTCGGCTGCCGGGGTCACCGGCCGGGGGACGAGGGTCCGTTCTCCCGGGGCGAGTTCCCGCAGCAGCGCGTCACCGGGGCGCAGTCGGGTCGTGGTGGCGGTGATGCCGGCCTTGCGGGTCAGTTCCCGCACCTCCGGCACCTGTCCGTCGGTCATCAGCGTGACCACGGTCCCGGCCGCGCCGGCCCGGGCGGTACGGCCCGAGCGGTGCAGGTACGCCTTGTGCTCCACCGGCGGGTCGGCGTGCACGACGAGCGCCACGTCGTCGACGTGGATGCCACGGGCGGCGATGTCGGTGGCGACAAGGGTCTGCACCTGGCCGTCGGCGAACGCCTGAAGGTTCCTGGTGCGCGCACCCTGGGCCAGGTTGCCGTGCAGTTCGACGGCGGTCACCCCGGCGGCGACAAGCCGGCGGGCGAGCGTCTTCGCGCCCCGCTTGGTGCGGGTGAACACCACTGTGCGACCCGGTGCGGCGGTCAGTTCGACAAGCACCTCGAACCGGTCCGAGGGCTCGACGTGCAGCACGTGGTGCGCCATCGCGGTGACCGGCGACAACCCCGAGTCGACGCTGTGCACGGCCGGATCGGTGAGGAACCGGCGTACCAGGACGTCGACACCGGCGTCCAGGGTCGCGGAGAACAGCAGGCGTTGCCCGCCGCGCGGAGTCTGCTCCAGCAGCCGTCGTACGGTGGGCAGGAACCCGAGGTCGGCCATGTGGTCGGCCTCGTCCAGGACGGTGATCTCGACGGCGTCGAGGTGGGCGGCGCCGGTCCCGACATGGTCGGCCAGCCGGCCCGGGCAGGCCACCAGCACGTCGACACCGGCGCGGAGCCCGGCGATCTGCGGTCGCGCGGCGACGCCACCGAAGATGGTCATCGTGCGCAGCGACAGGGCCTGCGCCAGGGGCGCCATCACGCTGTCGATCTGGGTCGCCAGCTCACGCGTGGGGACGAGGATCAGCGCGCGGGGGCGTCCCGCCCGCCGTGGCGTCCTGGAGGCGGCCAGGCGGGTCAGCACCGCCAGCACGAAGGCGTAGGTCTTGCCCGAACCGGTGCGTCCCCGGCCGAGCACGTCCCGTCCGGCGAGCGCGTCGGGCAGCGTCGCGGCCTGGATGGGGAACGGCCGGTCCACGCCGCTCGTGGCCAGCACGCGGTTGAGCGCGTCGGGCACGCCGAGCTCGGCGAAGGTGGGCGCAGGTGATGAGGTGGTCTGGTGTGGGCGGCGTGCCGCCATGAAGGCTCCGAACGTCGAAGGGACGTCCCGCCCGGCGCTGACCATCCGGCCGCGGCGCGTGGCGTGGGACATCGAACCCGGCCGCCATGGTGGGCGGGCCGTGCTGTCAGTCTACTCGACGTCGCCGCCGGGCCTCGCCGCCCGCGCACAAGCGGTGAGCGAGGCCCGTGTCGACGGCCGATCAGGTGCTAACCACCTGCCAACGGCTCTGTTCGTCCATCCACGCTCGGGCCAGGATCTCCGCGGACTGTCGGCCGGGGCACTGGTGGATCTTCGACCGGCCGGCTTCGCCGCCGGCTCGGGCCTCCACCTCCCACGACTCACCGTCAGTACGGATGTACACGTCGCGACGCCCCCGCACGGTGCGGTTGCCGTTCCACCAGTGGCGTTCGGTTTTCACCCCTCGACCGTATAGCACAACTTCCGAGGATGGAATGTTGGCGATCTTGGTAAGCGAGGGCACACGCACAGCGACCACCGCAGGCAGGCGGGCCTGGGCGGGCAACCGGGCACGAAGGGATCATCCCTCGCATGCCGCCCGCCGGCACGGTCCGGGCGCGGTAGTGGCGATTCCGTCAATTAGCTTGAGTCGCAATTGCCGACTGCGGTTCGTCAATTACGTCGAAGCTGTGACAGTGCTGAGTCAGATCGCGATTTGCAAAGTTGATTGTGGTGATCGAATGCTGTCCCGTGAGGGCGAAAGGTGTTTGCTGGCGCGTCCGGAACCCGTCAGTTCCCGTTCATTGCGATCTATACACGCTTATCAATACGATTCCCGTGTTCCCGATTGGGAGCCCAAAGGACGAGGGAGGTCCTCTTTGAAATCCACCCTGCGCTGGTCCGCGATCGCGGGAATGTCGATCGCGTTGGTCCTGGGGGGCGCACCGGCCGTCAGTGCAAGTCCCACCACCACCCAGAGCAACGGCAACACCAGCACCGTCGCCCGTACCCTCGACGGTCGGGCGATCACCAACGACAGGATCGCCAAGGAGGTCGCGGAGTTCTGGACGCCGGAGCGGATGGCCTCGGCCGTCGACCTGACCTTCGCCCGACCCGGCGGCGGCGCGGTCGAGTCACCGGCTCTCGCACCGAAGCCCACCGGGCCGGCGGGCGCGGTGGCACCCATGGCGCCGAGGATCGCCGGCACTGACGACGTCCGGACGATGGTCAACGAGTCGCTTGCCGTCGGGAAGGTCTACTTCACCGTCCCCGGCGGTGGCACCGCCTCCTGCTCGGCCAGCACCGTCGCCAGCGGCAAGCGGCGGCTGGTGATGACCGCTGGGCACTGCGTGCACGGCGGCCGGGGTGGCCAGTGGTACAGCAACTGGCAGTTCGTCCCGCGCTACCGCAACGGCGCCCGTCCGTTCGGCACCTTCGTGGCCTCCAGCCTCAACACCCGTAGCGCGTGGATCAACAACAGCAGCTACGCCGAGGACATGGGCATCGCCGTCATGAACAACGGCGGCTCCTACGGGCTCAAGGTCGTCGACACCGTCGGTGCTCACGGCCTGCGCTGGAACTACGGCTACACCGTCTCGGTGACCGCGCTCGGCTACCCGTCCAACCTCGGCGGCGGCGAGAGCCAGTACTACTGCCAGGGCACCACCTGGAACCCCGGCGGTCAGCAGATCCGGATGTGGTGCAACATGACCTACGGTTCCAGCGGCGGACCCTGGCTCCAGGAATACAACGACAGCACCGGGTACGGATTCATCAACAGCGTCGTGAGTCACGGTGACAACCCGGGCAACGGCCAGTTCGACGGCCCCTACTTCGACGACGACATCAAGAGCCTCTACGACTTCGCCGAAAGCATTTCTCCGGCGTAGGGGCACCTGAAATCATCGGCCCCGGCCAACTGGCCGGGGCCGATGAGTGTCGATTACCGCGAAGTGGCGTCACCGAATGGGGGTCACAGCCCCGCCGCGGCGTCGTACCGGCGGCGCAGGTCGACCATTTCCGAGGGGCTCAGCGCCTCCTTCTGCGCCGGCTCCGCGTACTTCGGCGGGAACATCTGCCGCAGCCGGTCGATGAAGATGACGTCCTCGGTCGCCTCCACCACCTGGACGCCCGGCGGGTCGGTCGAGAAGTCCATGATCACTGGACCGGCCAGTTTGACCGCCCAGTCCCAGGTGCGCTTCTGCTCGGCGACCCCGCAGAGATGGAAACCGTAGACCGTCTGCACGTCGGCGAGCTTGCTCGCCTCGGACGGCTCGTACCCGTAGACGTGCACCCCGCAGATCACCGCCGGCTTCGTCTCCTCGCCGTTGGCCACCTGCTCGAGGTTGTGCCCCGCGTGGTTGTGCTGCGCCGGGTCGGCCTGTTCGAGGAAGGTCCGCATCCGGGTCATGATCTGCCCCTGCAGATCCGTCGGCTCCGCCGGCGAGCCGGCCGTCCTGACCACGACGGCCGCGCCGGCCGACACCGCCACCAGGATCGCCGCCACCCACACGTAACGGTGTCGATACCACCCCGCGAAACTTGCTCGGGAAACCATGACTGCTTCTCACCTCGTCGCCGGTACTGCTGAGTTGGCAGGACGTACCCAGGAAGGTGCCCGGTCGGGCAGTGGCCCGGCGCTACGGCGCGAACGTCCGCCAAGTGGCGCGCTGCCGGTAAACGCGATGCTCCCGCGTGGCCGTTCCCAGCGCGGTTGCCCCCACGCTGCGGCGATGTGAGCCATTCCAGCACGCTTTCACCCGCTGCGGCAACAGTTCGGGCACCTGCCGGTTTGCGCGACGGTACGCGCTGGCATTGACACGCGCCGTCATGCATTCCATGGTCAATGGATTCATCTCTCAGTCGAAGGGGCCCGCAGGATGGTCAGCAACGAGCACAGGTACGTCATCGTCGGCGCCGGCCCCGCCGGGGTTCAGCTGAGCTATTACCTTCAGCAGCACGGCGCCGATTACCTGACGCTCGAAAGTGGTGACTCACCCGGCGGGTTCTTCCGCCGGTTCCCCCGGCACCGCCGGCTCATCTCGCTGAACAAGGTGCACACCGACAGCACCGATCCCGAGATCCGGCTGCGGTGGGACTGGAACTCGCTGCTCAACGACTCCCCGGACCTGCTGTTCCCGAACTTCAGCAAGGAGTACCTGCCGGCCGCCGACGACCTGGTGCGTTACCTCGCCGAGTTCCAGCGGCACTACCAGCTCAACATCTCCTTCGGCACGACGGTCGAGCAGATCACCCGTACCGCCGACGGTTTCACCCTGCGGACCAACCAGGGCGAGGTCCGGGCACGATGCCTCATCGTCGCCACCGGTTGGGGCAAGCCGTTCGTGCCGGCCATCAAGGGCATCGAGCACGCGATCGGGTACGAGGACATGGTCGTCGACCCCGAGGAGTACGAGGGCCAGCGGGTCCTCGTCATCGGCAAGGGCAACTCCGCCTTCGAGACCGCCTCGGCCATCCTCGGCCGGGCGTCGATGGTGCACCTGGCCAGCCGGCACCCGCTGAAGTTGGCCTGGAACACCAAACACCCCGGCGACGTACGCGGCCAGTACGGCGCGATCCTCGACAGCTACCAGTTCAAGACGCTGCACTCGGTGCTCGACTGCACCATCGACGAGATCCGGCCGGTCGACGGACGCTTCCAGGTGTCGATCACCTACACCCACGCCGACGGTGAGACCGCCGTGCTCGACTACCACAAGGTGGTGCGGTGCACCGGCTTCCAGATGGATACCTCGCTGTTCGACGAGACCTGCCGCCCCGACATGGTGCGCGACGACCGGATGCCCGACCTGCGCCCGGACTGGCAGTCCACGAACGTCGACGGCCTCTACTTCGCCGGCACCATCGCCCAGGCCCGCGACGTCAAGCACGCCTCCTCGCCGTTCATCGACGGGTTCCGGTACAACCTGCGTACCTTTACCCGAATGCTGCGGGAACGCTACGAGGACGTGCCGTTGTCGTACGCGACGACCCCGGCCGACCCCGCCTCGCTGACCAAGCTGATGCTCGACCGGGTCAACTGGAGTTCGGCACTGTGGACCCAGTTCGAGTACCTCTGCGACGCGTTCGTTCGCGACGACGCCACCGGCGACTTCCGCCACTACGAGGACCTGCCCGAGGACTACGCGGTGGAACGCTTCGCCGACGCCACCCAGTGGTACACGTTGGCGCTGCGCTGGGGCCGTGACGAGTACGGCGACGTCTTCGCCATCGAGCGTCACCCGACCCCCGACCGCGCCCGGGAGAGCGCCTTCATCCACCCGGTGATCCGGCGCTACCGGGGCACGCAAATGGTCGCCGAGCAGCACCTGCTGGAGGATCTGCTGGCGGAGTGGCGTCGCCCGGACCGGCACGTCGAGCCGCTTGTCGAGTTCCTCAGCAAGGACTTCACCAACGGATCATGACCTCGTCGAGCGGTTTGCGGGTCAGGTCCGGGACGCGGGCGTCCGGCGCGGGATAGCCGACCGGCATCACCACGTACGGGCGCTCCTCCCGAGGCCGCTCGCACACCTCGTTGAGGAACCGCATCGGGCTGGGCGTGTGGGTCAGGGTGACCAGGCCGGCGTGGTGCAGCGCGGTGATCAGCACGCCGACCGCGATGCCCACGGACTCCTTGACGTAGTACGGCTTCGGGCTGTGCGGCCCCTGATGCACCTCGAAGACCACGATGACGGCCGGTGCGGTCTCCAGGAACGGCTTCTGCCAGTCGGTGCCGAGCCCGGAGATCGCACCCAGCCACTCCGTCGAGGCGCGGTGGTCGTAGAACGCGCGCTCCTCGGCCTCCGCCGCCTCGCGCAGCCGGCGCTTGCGGGACGGGTCGGTCAACACGACGAACCGCCACGGCTGCACGTTGGCACCGCTGGGTGCGGTCGACGCCGCCCGGATCGCGGCCTCGATCACCTTCTCGGGCACCGGGTCGGGAGCGAAGTCCCGGACGGATCGGCGCTGCGCCATCCGCTCCGCGAACTCCTCCGCCTCGCGGACCATGTCCGCCGGATGTCGACGCCGGTGCTGGATCGGAACCCTGGGTAACAGATGCGCGTGGGTCACCTGTGGCCTCCCCTGAAACAGGTGGACCGGCCGCCACCGGGGGCGATGCCCGCCGTGCGACGTTCGGTTCCTCCAGCATCGCGGAGACAGGTGCCGTTCGTCGTTACGTAAGTGTGCCTTCTTGTTCCGCCAGCACTCCGGGCGCGGTCTGCGCGACGATCTCGTCGACCACATCGGTCAGGCGACCGCGGGCCGCCGCGGCGGCCCGCTGGCGGGTCGCCCCGTCGCCGTCGCCGTCGGCGCCGAGCCGGGCCAGCCAGTCCTCCACCCGCTGCTGGTCACCCGCCTCCTCCAGGGCCGGCCGGACCAGCCGTACCAGCCGATCGGCGAGCGCGGCGGCGGGCAGCAGCCGGCCGGTGGCCACGTCGACGCCGTGGCCCGCCATCCCGTCGCGGGCCGCCCGCCAGTACGCCAGCCGCAACAGCTCCGGTACCGGCCGGGGCCCCTCGTCGCCGCTGTCCACGGCCTGTCCGGCGACCATCACCAGCGCCCGCACCAGGGCGGCCAGCGCCGCCGATTCGGCGGCGGTGACCGGCACGTCGGTCACCCGCACCTCCACCGTGGGGTGGTTCGCCGACAGCCGCAGATCCCAGAAGATCGTCCCGTGGTCGACAAGCGCCCCCGCCTCGATCAGCATGGCGATGTGGTCGTCGTACTGCTGCGCGGAGGTCAGGAACGGCGGGGGACCGGCCACCGGCCACCGACCCCAGGTCACGCTGCGCCAGCTCGCGTAACCGGTGTCCCGCTCGCACCAGTACGGCGAGTTGGCGGTGAGGGCGAGCAGCACCGGCAGGTGCGGGCGCAGGTGATTGCCGATCAGCACGGCCCGGTCCCGGTCGGGCTCCTCCACGTGCACGTGCACGGCGCAGATCGCGAGTTCGTCGTGCAGCCCGCGGAAGGTGGCGTTGCCGCGATCCTGGCGCGGCCCCTCGGTGATGGGCGGTGGCACGGCGTTGCCGAGCACCGGCGAGGCACTGGCGATCACCCGCAGCCCGGCCGAGCTAGCCGCGCTCTGGACCGCCCGCCGGCCCTCGGCCAGCTGCGCCCCCAGCTCGTCCAGGCTCCGGCACGGGTCGGTGCGGGCCTCGACGTGCAGTTTGGTGATCTCGCCGCCCACCCGGGCACCGAGGGCCGGGCGGGCGCGGTCGATGACGGTGGCCGCTGCCGGGACCACCTCGCCACGGTCGGCGTCGACGACGAAGAATTCCTCCTCGACGCCGATCCGGGGGACGGTCGATCCTGGACGCTGTGCCGTAGTCATGCCGCCGTTGACCTCCCGCTGTCGGCCCGTTGCCGACGGTAGGCAGGTTACGGGATTCAGGCGACGAGTTGCGTGCCGAAACCCTCCATCGAGGACACTGTTTCCACGAGTCCGGCCAGCAGTGCCGTCCGCTCCGGCATTCGGTCCAGGCAGACGTACTCGTCGGCGGAGTGTGCTCCGCCTCCGACCGCGCCCAGACCGTCGAGCGTCGGTACGCCGAGCGCGGCGGTGAAGTTGCCGTCGGAGGCCCCGGCGGCGTACGCCCCGACGAGCTCCGGAATGCCGAGCGCCAGCGCGGTCGACCGCGCCATCTCCAGCAGCGGTTGGGCCAGCTCGGCCGGCATGGGATAGCGGTTGATCCCGCCGCACACGGTCAACGTCGCCTCGGACAGGTGCGGTTGCAGCCGGCGGATCGCGTGGTCGACCCGTTCCAGCTCGGCCTTGCTCCAGGCCCGCACGTCCACGGCCAGGCTGGCGCTCTCCGGCACGGTGTTCGTGGTCGTTCCGGCGGAGAGCAGGGTGGGAGTGACGGAGGTGCCCGCGCTGTCCGCAGTGCCGAGCGCGCCCAGCGCGAGCACCTGGTGGGCGACCTCGACCGTGGCGTTGATTCCCCGCTGGGGTTCCACGCCGGCGTGGGCGGCGCGGCCCTGGATGGTGAGGTGGTACACCGAACCGCCCTTGCGGGCCACCTTCACATGCCCTTCCGGGGTCGCGGCCTCGCAGACCAGTACCGCGCCGGAGCGCCGCGCCTCCCGTTCGATCAACGGCCGGGAGGTGACCGATCCGCTCTCCTCGTCACAGGTGAGCAGCACCCCGACCGTCGAGGTGTCCGCCACCAGGCGCAGGGCGGCGAACATCTGCACGATGCCGGCCTTCATGTCGCACACGCCGGGGCCGGTCGCCACGTTCCCGCGTACGGTGAAGGGTCTGGTCTCGGTCGTGCCGATCGGGAAGACGGTGTCGAAGTGGCCGAGGAGCAGCACCCGCTGGTCGACCGCCGGCCACAGCAGGTGCGGTAGACCGTCGAGCACGACCCGTTGCGCCGGGCGCCCGAGCACTTCTGTTCCCCAGCGGGCGAGCAGGTCGGCACAGGACTCGAGATGGGGCAGCGAGCCCGGTGCCGACTCGTACGCGACGAGGGTGCCCAGCTGGTCGACCATGTCTGCCTGCAGCCTGTCGGCGGCATGGCGCAGACGACGTGCGTGGTCCATCGATCCCTCCGAACTCACGGGTGACGGGCCTGGCCAGGCGTGTCCATCGACCATCGCAGAGGGGGAGGGGTGTAGCCACCCTTGTCCGTGCTGTTTGCTCAGTCAGTGCGAACCGCTGCCCCGTAACCGAACTCGACTACCTGACGCGCGGACGCGGCGTAGGCGTCCCGACCGGCGGGCGCGAAGGTGCCGAGCCCGTCGACGTACCGGTTGAACATGCAGAACGCGGCAGCGATCAGCACGGTGTCGTGGATCTCCGTGTCGGTGGCGCCCTGCGCGCGGGCGTCGGCGACCAGTTCGCTTGTGACGTTGCGGCCGCTGACCTGCACCGCACCGGCGATGCGCAGCAGCGCCCGCAGCTTTGCCGAGATCGGGGCGCTGTCCAGGTCGGCACGTACCTGGTCCACCAGGTCGTAACCCTCGTCGAGCTGTACGGCGGCGAACGCCGAGTGCGAGGCGCAGCAGAACTCACAGTCGTTGCGCCCGGACACGTACGCCGCGATCAGCTCCCGCTCACCGGCCGGGAGAGTGTTCGGGGCCCGCAGCAGCACCTCGGCCAGTTCGTTGAGCGGCTTCGCCGTCTCCGGGCGGTAGCGCATCGGGCCGGTGATGCCGGGGAATTCCTTTTCATCGATTCCTAGATCGATGTGCGCCATGCTCGTCCTGCCTTTCAGCAGTGCGTCGTGGCCCGGGCGGGCGGCGCTCACCGAGGGGCGCTGCCCCTGTCGAGGATCGCTGCCCGTGCGGGGCGGCGTAGGCGACGCCGCGCAGCCACGATCACATCCGGTACCCGGCCGCGCTTCTTCATTCGTGCGCTGTCCGCGCCGGCCCGAGGCGGCCACCGAACCGGCGGTACCGGCCGTACCGGCGCTTGGAGGCGAAGCTTCTGCGTGGCGACCCGAGGCGACACGATCAGGGGATCCGTCCGGCTGCCGATGCAGAGCTCTGGGCGGATCGTCCTAGTCTCGACATGTTCATTCCTCGCATCCGTATTGCTCCCAGCTGGGACCGGGGATGGGCACCGAGCGGTCTGCTCGGGTCGCGACGGGCGGAGGCTGAGGATGGGCGACAACAGGGCAACCGGGAACATCCACCGACGTCAGTTCGTCAGGCTCTCGGGAGCGGTCGGCGCCACGGGCCTGTGGGGTCTCGCGGGAGGTGGTGCGGCGCTGGCCGACGGGGGACCGGCTCCCGGGCCGCCGGCACCGGACCCCGGCGGCCCGGGTGGCTCGGCCTGCCCCACGCCGTCGCAGTTGTGCGGCTACCCGAGCGACACCGGCGGCCGGTACGACCTGTGGGACCGCGTGCAGGTCTGTGAGGGGACGAAACCCGGCCCGCCGTTCCCGCAGTGCCTGGCCACGACACCCACCTACGTGATCCTCAACGGTGGGTCCGGGTCCAACCACGACTTCCTGCTCGTGCCCAGTTGCCGCATCAGCGGCATCGAGTGCCCGTTCATTGCCACCTCCAGCGCGCCGAACTACTGGCTCGACGCCTGGAACAACGCGCAACCGGGGCAGCCGGGTCATGTGGTCTATCCGCACATCGGACTGGGCGTCAACTCGGCCGATCCGACGATCCGGCAGCAGGACCAGTTGCACATCCACCTGGCCGGCATCCACTCGGGCATCCAGACGCAGCTCAACAACCACGACAGCGCGATCACCAACGACCCGGCGCGGTGGCGTACGCAGATCGTGCCGGTGTGGGGACTGACGAGCACCGGCGCTCCGGCCCCCCGGTCGTACCGGGTGTTACACGTGGCGAACCTGAACACGAACCTCTTCACGCTGCTGCGCGACAGTGTGGTGCGCCCGACCGGGGCGAGCATGGCGGCGCAGATCCTGGCCGTCACCCCGCGGCTGGTCGGCAACGGTGGGTTCTACGTCCTGAACAGCGAACCCGGCCTACCCGTCCCGCCGGGCCAACCCGGCGGCACCGGCACGGTCGACTTCCTGCTCGCCTACGCGTGATTGCCCGGCTGTCTGGCCCGTGAGCGGGCGGGAACGACCCCCGTCGACCGTCCCCGACCCGCCCTCAGCGGCGCAGGAACGCCTCGATCCGGTCGAGGGCGCCGACCCAGACCTCGTGGGCGAAGAAGTCGCGCATCTCCGCGGCCGGGAATCCGGTCTGGACCACCGTGACGAGGGTGCCGTCCCCGTCGGGTGCGAAGGTGACCTCGACGTGGGTGGTCATCGTGGCGCCGTCCGGGCTGCTGCCCACCGCCTCGGTGACCAGCCGGTGTGGCCGGTCGATCTCCAGGAAGGTCTGCGTCTCGCGGAACAGTTGGTCGCGGCTGGGCCCCCAGACCGCCGTCTGGGTGCCACCGACGCGCAGGTCGGTCTCGATCTCCACGATGCCGGGCTGCTCGTCGAGAATGCTGAACCAGATCTTCTGCTGCTCCGGGTCGGTGTACGCGTCGAAGACCTCCTCGGGAGAGGCCGGCAGGTGCCGGCTCAGGCGCAGGTGCAGGTCGGGCGTCTCGGTCACTGTTGCGTTCCCTTCCGCAGGGTGAAGTAGGCGTCGAGACCGTCGAGGCGACGTTCCCAGAGCCGTTGGTAGAAGGTGATCCACGCCATCGCGTCGTCCAGTCGCTCGGTGCCCAGTCGGCATTGCCGCGCCCGGCCGACCTTCTCCGTGACCACCAGGCCGGCCTCCTCCAGCACCCGGACGTGCTTCTTCATCCCGGTGAGCGAGATGGCGAACGGCTCGGCGAGATCGCTGATAGTGGCCGGCGCGGCCCCCAGCCGGACGAGCACCTGACGGCGGGTCGGGTCGGCCAGCGCCGAGAAGATCCGATCGAGGCGTGCATCTTGCTGAACCATGTGGTTCACCATAGCGATAGTGAACCACATGGTTCAACGTTCGTGGTGGATTCCGCGATGGTCGGTGAGGCGAGAAGTGACAATCGCCCGGCCCCGATCAGCGTCGGGGCCGGGCGACGGCCTCAGCGGTGGATCAGCGCTGGACGCGGGCGCCCGCGCCGCGCATCAGCGCCTCGACCTCCTTGCGGTTGGCCATCGAGGTGTCGCCGGGGGTGGTCATCGCCAGGGCGCCGTGCGCCGCGCCGTACTCCACCGCGGTGGCCAGGTCGTGCTGCTCCAGCAGGCCGTAGATCAGCCCGGAGGCGAAGCTGTCGCCGCCACCCACCCGGTCCATGATCTCCAGGCCGGGCCGGTGGGTGGCCTCGACGAACCGGCCGCCGCCCCAGGCGATCGCACCCCAGTCGTTGACCGTGGCGCTGCGTACCGTGCGCAGCGTGGTGGCCACCACCCGGAAGTTGTCGAACTCCTTGGTGACCTCCTCGATCATCCGCTGGAAGTTGGTCACCTCCAGTTCTGACAGGCTGGCGTCGGTGTCGGGCACCTCGAAGCCGAGGGAGGCGGTGAAGTCCTCCTCGTTGCCGATCATGACGTCGACGTACCGGGCGAGTCGCCGGTTGACCTCCTGCGCGCGGGCCTGCCCGCCGACCGCCTTCCAGAGGCTGGGCCGGTAGTTCAGGTCGTACGAGATGATCGTGCCGTGTCGGCGGGCGGCGACCATGGCCGCCTCGATGGTCTCCGGCGTGGTCTCCGACAGCGCGGCGTAGATGCCGCCGGTGTGCAGCCAGCGCACCCCGAGGTCGCCGAAGAGGTGGTCCCAGTCGACGTCGTCGGCGCGCAGCTGGCTGGCGGCGGTGTGGCCCCGGTCCGAGGTGCCGACCGCGCCGCGGACGCCGAAGCCGCGCTCGGTGAAGTTGAGGCCGTTGCGCACGCTGCGGCCGATGCCGTCGTACGGCATCCAGCGGATGAACGACGGGTCGACGCCACCCTGGAGGATCAGGTCCTCCAGCAGTCGCCCCACCTCGTTGTCGGCGAACGCGGTGACGATGGCGGTGCGCAGCCCGAAGCAGCGGCGCAGCCCTCGGGCGACGTTGTACTCACCGCCGCCCTCCCAGGCCCGGAAGGCGCGGGCGGTGCGCACCCGTCCCTCACCGGGGTCCAGGCGCAGCATCACCTCGCCGAGCGAGACCAGGTCGTAGCGGCAGTCCTCGGCGGGGCGCAGGTCGAGAATGGACATGGCGGATCAGGCCTCCCGGGCGGCGGTCACGGCGGCGGCGGTCAGGGCGGTCACGTCGTCCCACCGGCCCTCGGCGAGCAGGCTGGGCGCGACCATCCAGGTCCCGCCGACGGCGAGGACCGGCGGCAGGCTGAGGTAGTCGCGCAGGTTGCCGGTGTTCACCCCGCCGGTCGGGATGAAGCGTACGGACCGGAAGGGCGCGGCCAGCGCCTTGATCATCGTGGTGCCGCCGAGTTGCTCGGCGGGGAAGAACTTGACCGTGTCCAGCCCGGCGTCGAGGGCCATCTGGATCTCGGTCGGGGTGGCCGCCCCCGGGAAGACCGGCACGCCGACCTGCTGGCAGTGGGCCACCACCCGGGCGCTGAAACCGGGGCAGACGATGAACTTCGCACCGGCCGCGACGGCGTCGTCCACCTGGCCGGGGGTGAGCACGGTGCCCGCGCCGACGAGCAGCTGTGGGTCCTCGGCCATGGCCCGGATGGCGTCGGCGGCGGCGTCGGTGCGGAAGGTCACCTCCACACTGCGCAGGCCACCGGCGGCCAGGGCGGCACCGAGCGGGGCGGCGGCACGGGCGTCGTCGAGCACGACGACCGGCAGGATCCGGCCCGCGGCGATGGTCTCCGAGACGTCGGCGGGCTGTTCAGAAGGATGAACGGCAGTCACATATGTGACCCTACTGCTGATCCCGCGGATGTCAATCCCGCTACAGTGAGCGCCATGACAACCGCCGAGGGCTTCCAACCGGTCAAGTCGGCCGGGCGCACGCTGGAGGTACTGGAGACCCTGGCCGCCTCCGGCGGCCGACGCTCCCTCGGCGACCTGGCCCGCGACCTGGGCATCCCGAAGAGCAGCCTGCACGGCATCCTGCGCACGATGATGCAGCGAGGCTGGGTGGAGGCCGACGACACCGGTACCCGCTTCGGGCTGGGCGTACGCGCCCTCCAGGTCGGTGCCGCGTACCTGGACACCGACGACGCGGTCGGGCTGCTCGCCGGGGTGCTCGACGAGTTGTCCCGGCAGTTCGGCGAGACCGTGCACCTCGGCCGACTCGACGGCGCGCACGTGGTCTACACCGCCAAGCGGGAGTCGTCGCACCCGCTGCGGCTCTACAGCGCCATCGGACGACGCCTACCCGCGCACGCCACCGCCCTGGGCAAGGTGCTGCTCGCCGAACGCGCCACCGAGGACGTGGAGACGATCCTCGGGCCGTCCCCGGCGGCGCTGACCCGGCACACCATCACCGACCTGGCGGCCCTGCACGCCGACCTGGCGGCCAGCCGGGAACGCAGGTACGCCGTCGACCACGAGGAGAACACCGAGGGCATCGTCTGCTTCGCGGTGGCGGTGCCGCTGCACACCCCCGCGGTGGACGCGATAAGTCTCTCCATCCCGGCGGCCCGCCTGAACGAGCAGGTGCAGCAGCGGGTGGTGACCGCGCTGCACCGCGCGGTAGACCAGGTCCGCGCCGCCCGCGGCCTGCTCACCGCCAGCTGAGCCGGGAGCGGATCAGGACCGGCCACCGACCGTGCCCGCCGCCGGCACCGCGCAGGGCGTAGCCGGTGACGCCGGCGACGAACAGCACACCGACGACCAGCCACGAGACGGTGGCCGACGAGGGCTGCACCGGCCAGGCCCAGATCGCGGTGACCCGGTCGGTGCCGCGCGGGGCGGCGGCGTAGACGGCGCAGCCGTAGCAGAAGGCCGGTAGCCAGGCCAGGCGGACACCGAGCAGCACCGCCGCGCCCACCACCAGACCGGTGTGTCCGAGCGTGTTGCGCACCAGGGCGTACGCGCCGAAGGTGTGCGGGTCGGCCAGCCCGGCCAGGCTGAGCACTGCCGCGCTGATGAGGGCGGCGAGCAGCACATGACAGGCCCGCCACGCCCGCCAGGGCAGTGGGGTGCCGCGTTCCAACTCCTCATCGGCGCCGGCCAGACTCGGACCGAGCAGCATGGCGGCCAGCAGGGGAGCCAGGGCGACCACCGGAATGCGGGCGACCGATCCACCGAAGGAGGGCCGACTGGCCAACCAACCGGCCGCCGCCCAGGCCAGCACCGCGATCACGACCAGCCCGACCAGGAACGTCGGTCCACCGCGCGCGGTCAGATGCAGCGCGAAGCGACGGCCGGTCGACGTGGCCCGACGCGCGTACCCCCGGGACCACGCGACAGCGCCACCACCGTCGGTGGCCGCCCGAGGTTGGTCAACGACGGTGCGGCGCGATCGAGGCTGGTCGGCGTTGCGGCCCTTCACCGGGGCTGCCCGAGCCGGATCAGCGCCGCCACATCGCAGGCGGCCGCCGCGCGCAGGTAGTCGGCGAACCAGGCCCGCTGCGCCGGCATCGGCAGCGCGTAGAGCCGGTCGACCGGGACCACGGGGCTCGCCGGCATCTCGAACAGCCAGGCGTGGGCCAGCCCGCCGGTGAGGTCCGCCCGTTCGTCCTCGCGGTCATGATCATCGTAGCGGCAGTTCAGTTCCGTGACCGCCCGCAGGTCGCTCGCCAGCCAGTCCTGGTTGGCCAGGCCGCCCCGGACGGTGGCCTGCTGGTCCAGGTGCAGCCAGATCGTCCCGTCGCCGGGCACCTGCGGTTGGTCGACCGGCCGGGCGGCATCGTCCATCGCCCGGTCGGGTGTGCCGGGAATGCCCTCGATCCGGGCCAGGGCCGGCTGCACGATCGGGGTCACGTCGTCGAGCAGGAACGCGTGGATCCGGGCGACGCACACCTGCGGGCCGCTGTCCGTGCAGACCAGCGCGACCGCGTCCGGGTCGGTGAGAAGCCGGTTCGGGCCGGGGCCGGTGACGATCGGCACCGCCACACCGACCGCGAGCGCCCCGGCCAGCGCGGCGGCGTACCAGCGTCGGGCGGCGAGCGCGAGCAGCGCGACGGTCAACGCCAGCAGCCACCCCGCCTGCCAGGCCACCACCCGACCCGGCACGACCTGGTACGCGGCCTGAGCGACCTGCACGGGGGCAAGCCACACCGCGCTCTTCGTGTCCCAGTACGTCAGGATCGCCAGCCCCAGGTACGCGGCCAACCCGGCGACCGGTGCGGCCAGGCGCAGCCGCACCAACCGGCCGACGCACATGCCACCGGCGGTCGCCGCGCCCAACGCGAGCACCCCGACGAGCAGCGTCCACCACCAGCCGTCCCCGGCGTACGTCGCGACCGGCGCGACCAGTACCGCCGCCCCGGCGAAGGCCACCAGCACACCGACGGTGCCGGCCAGCGTCACCGCCAGCCACGCCACCAGGACCGGTTGCCAGCCGGGACGCGGGGTGGAGTTCACCATCTCGTCGATGCCCCGCCGCCGCTCCCGGCCGGCCTGCCACACGCCCGCCGCGACCATCAGCGCGCACAGGATCAGCAACGAGGTGCGCAGGTAGTTGACCAGCCCGGCCCACCGGCCGCCCCAGTCCTCCGGATGCACGGCCAGCATCCACACTCCGGCGCCACACATCGCCGCCGCGGCCCACGGCGCCGTGCCCCGACGCAGCTCGGTACGCAGGATCCGCCTCACCGGGCTGCCGTCCGGGCGTCGCGCAGCACCGCGGCGTAGCCGCGTTCGATCGGGGAGTCACCACTGTCACCGACCCCACCGGCCGCGATGAGTTCCGCGGGCAGCCCGTCGAACACCAGCCGTCCCGCGTCCATCAGGCTGACCCGGGTGCAGGCCGCCACGACGTCCTCGACCAGGTGGGTGCTGACCAGCACGACCGCATCCAGCCCCAACTCCCGCAGCAGCGCCCGGAACTCCACCCGCTGCTCCGGGTCCAGCCCGGCGGTCGGCTCGTCGAACAGCAGCACCCGGGGATCGTTGACGATGGCCTGGGCGATGCCGGCCCGGCGGAGCATCCCACCGGAGAGGTGCTTCATCCGGTCGTCGGCCCGGTCCAACAGCCCGACCCGCTCGATCGCCCCGTCCACCGCCAACGGGATCTGCGCCGCCGGCATCTCCTTCAGCCAGGCGAAGTACTCCACGAACTCCCGAACGGTGAACCGTGGATAGAACCCGAAGGACTGCGGCAGGTAGCCCAGTTGGCGACGGGCCGACCGCAGCCCGACCGCATCGGACAGCGGCTGCCCGAGCAGCCGTACCTGTCCCCGGTCGGGTCGCCGCACGGTGGCCAGCACCCGCATCAGCGTCGTCTTGCCGGCCCCGTTCGGGCCGAGCAGGCCGTGCACCCCCGGACCCAGGTCGAGATCCAACTCGTCGAGGGCGGTCCGTCGGCCGTAGCTGACCCGCAATCCTCGTACGCTCACCGTCACGCTCACGCGGTTCGTCTCCCTACTCGATCCCGGCGGGTCCACACCACGAGCACGGCCGCTGCCGTGACCGCCAGCCACACCGGACCGGCCTGCACCAGCACCGCCCACTCGCCGATCGGCGCCAGCACGATCGCCGCCCACGCGCCGGCCACCACCGCCGCCGCCTGGCCGGGCTCGATCAGCGAGCCGAGCGCCAACGTCAGGGCGGCGAGCGCGAGACCGGCCAGCGGCCACACCATCGGCATACCGACGCCGGTCACCGCGCCGGCGAGGAGCGTGACAGGCGCGGTGACCGCGAGCACCGCGAGCGTGCGCCACAGGATGATCTGCAGCCCGCCCTGCGGCGTCGACGCCACCATCTCGTGCAACGGATCGGACCACGACCCGTACGACAGGGCCGTGCCGACCGCCGGCAGCATCGGCGCGGCCAACAGCAGCAGCCACGGCGGCAGCATCACCGGGCTGACCGCCAACCCCAGCGCGGCCAGCCCGGTCAGGGCCACCGCCACCAGCCACGCACCTCGGGCGGCCGGACCGGCACCCACCAGGACCCGGATCCGACGCCACCGGGTCGCCGGGCGTACCCGGCCCGGCGGTGGCAGCGGGGCGGCCCACGCCACCGCCGCCGCCTCGACCAGCCGCCGGGTCGCATCGTCGAGCGTGAGATCGGCCCGGCAGGCAGCGCACCGGTCCAGGTGCGTCTCCACCGACCAGGCGTCGACGTCGTCCAGAGCATCGTCGACGTACGCCGCAAGCGTCCGGGCGTCCAGATGAAAAGCCGTCACGACAGCGCCTCCCGCAGCTCCCGGCGGGCCCGCATCGCCCGGGTCTTGACCGTTCCCTCCGGTACGCCCAGCAGCATCGCCGTCTCCCGTACGGTCAACCCGTCGAGCACGGTGGCCTGCAACACCGCCCGCAGTTCCGGCGACAACCGGTGCAGCGCCCGCTCCAGGGCCGCGTCGTAGGACCCGGCCAGCGCCTCGTCCTCGGCCGACGGCGACCAGGCCGACACCGCCTCCGGTGCCACCGACCCGACCGTGGACGGACGGGCCGCGATGCGCCTGTGGGCGTCGATCAGCCGGCGTGACGCCACCGCCCAGAGCCAGCCGGTCACCGCGCCGTCCTCCCGGTAGCCGGCCGCCGCCCGCCACACGGTCAGGAAGGTCTCCTGGAGCAACTCCTGGGCCAACTCCGGGTCACGGCACCGGCGGCGCAGCCGCAGCACCAACCACGGTGCGTGGCGCGCGTAGAGCACGTCGAACGCGTGGCAGTCGCCCGTCCCGACGCGGCGCAGTAACGCTGCGTCGTCTGAATCCATCACGCAAGGTTAGGACGCAGCCGTCGCCGAAACGGTTCTCTGCGGGCGTGACCCGCCGCCCGCCGTCTCCGAGGCGTCTGGCCTGGTGATTGTCCTCACGATCACCACTGGTCGAGGTCGGGAAACCCCCTCTGACCTCCCTATGCTGGGCGTCGACGATCGTCCGGCCGTCCGGTGCCGGTCTGGGCCTTGAGTAAAAGGCGGGGGAGGAAGTGGCGAGCGATGACCGGCTCCACGCGCATCTGGAACGGCATGTCCATCCCCGCGCCCGGCAGTTACGAGCTTGACGCCGGGCACAAGCGGATCGGGTTCGTCGCCAAACACATGATGGTCAGCCCGGTGCGGGGCGAGTTCCGCCAGGCGACCGCCCGCATCACCGTCGCCGAGGATCCGCTGGAGTCGACGATCCAGGCGACCATCCAGGCCGCCAGCCTCGACACCGCCAACGTCGACCGCGACACCCACCTGCGCAGCGCCGACTTCCTCGACGTGGAGCAGTTCCCGACCCTGGAGTACCGCAGCACCGGCATCACCGCCCTGGACAAGACCGATCCGATCTTCTACTGGGCCAAGCTGAAGAACCACCGGCTCGGTCGCCGGGCGGCGGTGGAGGAGCCCGCGCCGCCGACGCGGCCGGTGACCGCCCGGTTCGTGCTCTCCGGCGAGTTGACAGTCAAGGGCATCACCCGCCCGGTGGACTGCCAGGTCGAGTTCGGCGGTGCCCGACGCGACCCGTACGGGCAGGACATCTTCGGGTTCAGCGCCACGGCGGAGCTCAACCGCGAGGACTACGGCCTGGTCTGGAACGTGGCCCTGGACAGCGGTGGCGTACTTGTCGGCCGCACCGTGCGCATCGAGATCGCCGGCGAGGCCATCCGCCAGGGGTAGGCCGTCCGTCATCCGGATTTAACGATCGGTTCGGTTCGCCGGCGTATTCATTGATCACGATCTTTGCGAGAATCCGACTGTCGCCGGTCACGCCCGTCAGCGGGCCACCCCCACCCGCCGTGGCAGGCGACAGTCAGGAGTCGCCACGTGGCTCACGTACGCAAGGCCGCCGTCACCATGGTGGTCGCCGTCGCCCTGTCCCTGGTGCTGATCCCCCGGCCGGCCCACGCCACCCCACCCAACATCCCCTCGTACGCCACGGCGTTGAGCCGACTCAACGCGCTCACCGTCGCCGCCGAATCCCACCAGTCCAGCTACAACCGGGACCTGTTCCCGCACTGGAGCACGGTCACCGGCACCTGCAACACCCGCGAGCAGGTCCTCAAGCGTGACGGCACGAACGTCACAGTCGACGCGAGCTGCTATCCGACCTCCGGTTCCTGGTACAGCCCGTACGACGGGCTGACCCGGACCAGCCCGACGCAGATCGACATCGACCACGTGGTCCCGCTCGCCGAGGCCTGGCGCTCCGGCGCCTGGTCGTGGACCACCTCACGGCGGCAGACCTACGCCAACGACCTCGGTGGCCCCGAACTGTGGGCGGTCACCAGCACGGTGAACCAGTCCAAGGGCGACAAGGACCCGGCCGCCTGGAAGCCGCCGCGCGCCGCGTTCCACTGCACCTACGCCCGCGCCTGGATCCAGGTGAAGTGGTACTACTCGCTCTCCGTCGACAGCGCGGAGAAGTCGGCACTGGCCTCGATGCTGAACACCTGCTGAGCTGTTGGGCCTGGCGGTGCTTGCCGGCACCGCCAGGCTCCTCGTCAGGTCAGCGCCGCCAGGCCGCCCAGAGTTCGGCGTACCGGCCACCGGCGGCGACCAGGTCGTCGGGGCGGCCGAGTTCGACGATCCGACCGCCGGACATCACCGCCACCCGGTCGCAGGCGTGCGCCTGGGTGAGCCGGTGCGCCACCACGATGGCGGTACGACCCCGGATCACCGCCTGGCTGGCCAGTTCGAGCTGCTGGGCACCGGCGCTGCCGGCCTCCGCGCTCGCCTCGTCCAGCACCACGATCGGCGGGTCGAGCAGGACGACCCGGGCCAGCGCCAACTGCTGGGCCTGACCGGGGGTGAGCGGATGCTCGCCGTCGCCGACCCGGGTGGCCAGCCCGTCCGGCAGGGCGGTGACCCAGCCGTGCGCGCCGACCAGCCGCAACGCGGCGTGCAACTGCTCGTCGGTGGCGTGCGGGGCGGCCAGCCGCAGGTCGTCGGCGAGCGTGCCGGCGAAGACGTGCACCTCCTGGGTCACCACGCCCACGGTGCGACGCAACTCGTCCGGGCCCAGGTCGTCGATCAACCGGTCACCCAGCCACACCGCGCCGTCGGTGGCCGGGAACACCCCGCCGAGAATGGCCGCGAAGGTGGTCTTGCCGGCACCACTTTCGCCCACGATCGCCAGCGACTCACCGTCGGCGATCTCGATCGACACATCGTGCACGACCGTCGGGCCGGCGGCGTACCGGTGCGACACCGACTTGGCGGTGACCCCGGCGGGCCCCCGGGTCGGCGTCTCGGCGGTCCGCTGCGCCGGCACGTCGACCTCGGTGACACCGACCAGCCGGGCCAGCGCCGCGCCGGCCGACTGGATGTCGTTGAACGAGATCAGCAGCATGCCGAGCGGGCCGAAGAGGCGGTGGAACAACAGCGCGGCGGCGGTCACGTCACCGACACTGCTGTCCCCGGCGCGCACCAGCAGGAACCCGGTCAGCAGGACGGCGGTCAGGCCGATCGCCTCGGCGTAGTTCATCATGTTCGCGAACCAGAGGAACCCGCGTACCGCCCGCAGCCGGGCGTCGGCCGCCTCCTGGGAGGCCTGCTCGACCCGCTGGCTCTGCCGCTGTTCCATGCCGTACGCGTGCACAGTCCGGACCCCGCCGAAGGTGGTCAGCAGGCGTTGGGTGCGGACTGCGGCGGCCTGCCGTTCGGCGGCGTAGAGACGCTTGGCCGCCGGCACGAACCGGCGCAGGCTCAGCGCGTACACCGGGAAGACGACAAGGAACGCGGCGGCGATGCGCCAGTCCAGGGCGGTGAAGCCGACGAACGTGACCACGACTGTGACAAGTGCGGTGAAGACGCCGGCGGCCAACTGGATCGAGTCGGTGACCTGCTCCACGTCGTCGGTGACCCGGGAGGCGACATCCCCGGAGCCCGCGCTCTCCAGCCGGGCCGAGTCCATCCGCAGCGCGTGGTCGAGGACCTCCTCCCGCAGGTCCGCGCAGGCCCGCATGCCCCACTCGGTGACCAGCCAGCGGGCGGCACCGGTCAGCACCGCGGCGGCGAAACCCACGCCGAGGATCCAGGCCGAGGTCAGCAGCAGCGACCGGGTGGTACCGCCGGCCACCACCAGATCGACAAGCCGACCGAGCAGCAACGGTACGACGACCGCGGCGGCGCTGGCCGCCAGCGAAGCCGCGATCGAGGCCCAGCCGAACATCGGGTGGCGGCGCAGCGCCCGCCAGAAGGTGGCCAGGGCGGCCCGGCCGGTGGCGACGGGCAGCATCGCCGACGTCGGGCCGCTCATCGCAGCACCACCTCGGCGTACGCGGACCGGGCGAGCAGGTCGCGGTGCCGCCCGACGGCCGCCACCCGACCGGCGTGCACGAAGACGACCCGGTCGCAGCGGTCGAGCAGCGGAGCGCTTGTGGTGACCAGGACGGTGGCCCGCTCACCGTCGTCGCGGTACGCGCGTACCCCCTCGGCGATGGCGTGTTCGGTGACCGCGTCGACCGCCGTGGTCGGATCGCGCAGCACGGTGACCGGCCGGTCGGCGAGCATCGCCCGGGCCAGGGCGATGCGCTGCCGCTGACCGCCGGAGAGGTCCAGCCCCCGGTCCAGCAACTCCCGGTCCAGCCCGGCGTCGCCGTCGGTGAGCACGTCCACGCTTGCGGCCGCCATGCCCCGGCGCAGCGCCGCGTCGTCGTGGTCGTCGCCGGTCTGCAGCACCTCGCGCAACGTGCTGCCGAACAGGTCCACCGCGTGCGGTTCCACCAGGACGACCCGGCGCAGCGTGGCGACGTCGAGGTCGGCCACCGGCGTGCCGGCCAGCGTCACCGCGCCCCGCTCGGGTGGCCGCGCCCCGGCCAGCAAATCGGTGATGGCGTCGGCGGTACGGGTCTGCTCGGTGACCACGCCGAGCATCTCCCCGGGACGCACGGTGAGGCTGACGCCGTCGAGGCCGGGGGCGTGCACCTCGTCGAGGACGAGCGGGCCGGGCCGCGCCACCGTGTCACCGGACCCGGCCGGCTGGGGTGCGGCGAGCACCTCGGCCACCCGGGCCGCGCTGGCCCGGGCGGTCGCCAGCCGGAAGACACAGTCGGCCAGGTTGAGCACCGGGTCGCTGAGGAAGGTCGCCAGTCCGACGATGGTGATGAGCTCACCGACGGTGATCCGCCCCTGCAGGGCGAACCAACCGGCGAGCGCGGCGACCACCGTGACCAGCAGACCGGTGGTGAACGTCGACACACCGACGAATGTCGCGCCGGCGCGTACCGCGCCGACGTTGGCCCGCAGCGAGGTACGGCTGGCCGCCCGGTAGCGGCGGGCCGCCTCGTCGACCCCACCGAACCCGCGCAGCGGCCGAAGCCCGCGCAGCAGGTCGGAGGCGGTCGCGGCGGCCCGGCCGATGGCCTGCTGCTGTGCGGAGGTGTGCCGTTCCACCACCGGCCCGAGCGCGTGGAGCCCGAGCACCAGCAGCGGGACGCCCACCACCAGCCCGAGCCCGAGCGACCAGTCGATGCGCAGCAGCACCACCGTCGCCACCGTCAGGCCGAGGAACGCGGAGATCATCCGGCTGCCCAGCTCCAGCAGTTCGGCGGCGGCCTGGGTGTCGGAGGTGGCGATCGACAGCAGTTCGCCGTTCTGCCGGTTGGTCCGGATGCCCCGCCCGGTGAGCACCCGCCGGACCACCTGCATGCGCAGGTCGTGCGACTCTCGCACCACTGCCTTGGACAGGAACCAGAACCCGAACCGCCAGCCCATGGTGAGCGCCAGGAACAGCGCGAAGATCCCCACCACCGACCAGACCATCGCCGAGGTCGACCCGGTCCCCACCGCCTGGTCGATGACCAGACCGATGGCCACCGGGACGAGCGCCTCACAGACCTGGTGCAGCGACCAGAAACCGGCACACAGCGCCGTGTCGCGGCGCTGCCGCCGGAACATCCCACCGATCAGCCGGCCGGTCGGCACCGCCGCAGGGGTCTTCGTCATCCTGGCCTCACTTCTGAAGTTAGGCCAGGCTAACTTGTCGCCTGTCCGGCTGAGCGGCCGGATCGTGCTGACGTGGCCACAGCCGGGGTTGTTCGGACGCTACTGCGCCGTGGTGGCGCAGGGTCCGTCGTGCTGATCGCGGCGTTGGCAGCGGCCGGGTCCGTCGCCCCGGGCGTCACACCACACGCGGGTACGCAGGAACTGCTTGTCCTCTTCACTGAGGGTGGTCTCGCCGAAGTCGACGACGGTGACATGGCCGAGCGAGTCACGTAACGCGATCGCCAGGTCTGCGGCCTGCTCCAGGCTGGTCAGCGTGGTCGGGAGGTGGATGATCCAGCGTGGTGCGCTCATCACCGCCCACCCTGCGGGTGATCTGCCGGGTGGCGGCAGCCGTTGTGCCGGGACTGCCACTGCCGCAACGCCTGCCGGATCCGTTCGGCCTCGGTGTTCGCGGTGACCAACTCCCGCTGCAACCGCGCCATCTCGTCGGCCACCCGACCGAGCAGCGCCTCGACCTGCCCCGGGTCCCATCCCCGCCACCGACGGTCAAACGTGGCAGCCCGTAGCTGATGCGGATACAGCCGATCCCCACTCGCGTAGATCATCGCCGGGGCGCTTCCTGCTCGGCGATCAGCAACCGCACCTGCCGGTCGGTCAGGCCACGCTGGTCCACCACCCGCTGCCCCCACCGGTGCAGCCGACACGGATGGGGTGCCCGGTCGTTACGGCACCGCAGCCCTTCCGGCCACTGCTCCGCGGCATGCACACTCAACGCCCTGACGGCGAAGCCGACATCCTCAGCAGTCACGTACGGCGGCAACGGCAATTCGCCGAGCACCTCGTCGATCGAGTCCATGTCCCTCCCTGGCTAGCGGCACCGAGGCGGGCGGGGACGACGCACGTCGCTCGGGTCGACGCCGCCGGAGCCCAGCACCCGCCCCGGGCCTGCCTGCTTCCCGCCACTACCGGACCTGGTCTCGGATCGTGCGGGCGTTTGGACGCCGGAGCAGCGACTGAGCGGGAGCCTGGGGTCACTCCGCTGATCAGGGGATGCTGCTCCGACGAAGGAGTCACCACAGTGCCTAGCTGGGTGTTTCCTCATCTCCGCACCTTACCGGCATTACTGGTAAAGTCAACGTTGCCCTTGAAGTTCTCCCGGCTGGCGTGATCAGATGTGTGGGCCTAGCTGGGAGTCCTTGCATGCCCACACCACGGAAGTTCGAACCGCACTACCGGCGGATCATTGCCGACATCCGAGCACGCGTCGCGTCGGGAGAGTGGCCACCAGGCCACAAGCTGCCGTCGACGAAGGCGCTCGCCGAGATGTACGGCGTCAACAGTCAGACGACCGTCCGCCAGGCTGTCACCATCCTGATCGAGACCGGCGAACTCTACGGTCACCAGGGGCTTGGCGTCTTCGTGGCGGAGCAGGAAACCTGAGCGCCACACGTTCAGCCGAGGGCTGCCTGAGCGTGGCCACCCATAGCAACGCCCCGACAGGCCAGCGCCCGTCCGGTCACTGACCGGACGGGCGGCGTCGGAGAAGGCTCGGTCAGCAGAGCCCGTTGCACCCGCCGCCGTTCGGCGGTGGCCCGTTGAGCCACGGCTGGGGCAGACCGGGCACGTGCTCCGGCTGGGCCCCGGTGATGCGCGGCTCGGAGAAGACCGAGTTGTACGCGTTGGCGGTGTCGTCGACGTAGATGATGCCGGTCAGCTTGTTCTCTGGGATGGTGCCGTCGGCGTACGTCGGCGTCCAGTTGCGTACCGGCGTGATGTTCGTGCCGACGATCCGGGTGAACCCGTCGCTGCCGGTGAGGATCGACACGACATCGCTCGTGTAGTCCGGGTTGACGTAGCCGTGGTCGTTCTCCGTGCCGTCACCGCCGTCGTCGCCGTGGTCACCCCCATCGTCGTGGCCACCGCCGGAGTCGTTGTCGTCGGAGTCGTAGTACATGTTGATGCCGTCGTCGCAGCTGCCGCTCGCGTCGCAGGTGGTGATGGTCTGGCTGCCGGTGCTGTGCGTCGAGTCGGTGAAGATGACCGACTCCATATGGATGGTGCCGAGCTCCTTGCCGTCCTCGTCGTAGACGTGGTAGATCGTCTCCAGCCAGCTGTCCAGCTTCCCGTCCTTCGAGTGGGACTTCGACGTGGTCTCGCTGACCAGACGTCCGTGCACGTCCCAGACCCAGGTGTGCTCCTCGGTGTAGACGTCACCGTCTTCGCCACGTTCCTCGTACTGGTGCAGGACGGTGTCGCCGCGCGAGCCGTCGGCGTTGAAGTACTCCTGCACCGAACCACCCGGCACCAGGTCCACGACGCCGCGCGATCCGTCGGCGTAGTGCAGCTGGTAGTCGAAGTCGTCGAACCAGCCGCCCTTCTCGGTCTTCACGATGCCGCCGTGCGCGACGGGACTGCGCCCCGTCACACCGGGCTGGTACTCGACGAAGTGCGAGTCGAACGGAGTCAGCAGGCTGCCGCTCAGCGGGTCACCGACGGACTGCGAGATCCGGCCGCGGCCGATCGCCACACCGTCACGCTGCACCGACAGCTTCAACTCGTCGAACCGCTTGAGGTCGATGCCCAGCCGGCTGTAGGCGTCCTTGCGGACCGGCAGCGCGAAGACACCGAGGGCCGGCAGGTTTGTGGTCGTCTCCCTGAGCTTCAGGATCTCCTCGGGGAACGCGATGAAGCTGCCGCGACCGTACGCGAAGGACGGCAGCTTGTTGACCGAGGCCACCTCGACGACCACCGGGAGGCTCGGCGTGCTGTGCGGGTCGTGCGGATCGGTGTCGGCGGCCACCTCGTCGGCGTCGCTGACACCGTCGGCGTCGCTGTCGACGACCCGCCAGGACAGGTAGCAGCCGGTCGGGTCGCAGAGCCGGGCGTACGACAGGCGGGGCCGCTCCGACGGCTTGTCGGCGGCGGCGGGGGTGCTGATGGCGACAAGTGCCATGGACATGGCGAACAGGGGAGCGACGATCATCGCCACTCTCATTCGGTTACGGACTGTCATGATTCGTACGGTCACACCTGCCCGACGCGGCGCAGACCGTTGAGTCGGTAACCAGTCGATCCACCGTCGACCCGGGCGAAACCCTAGCTAGGGTGTGCCTGCTACACCCGCCCGACGAACTACACCCGCCCGACGAAGGACGGACGTGGACATCGATCAGCATTCCCACGGTCTCCAGGAGCGCCAGGAGCAGGAGCCCCAGGAGGAGGCCGACCGGCTGCTGGCCGCGGCCGACCGTGCTGGTGACCCGGTGACCGCCGCCCGTCTGGTCGCGGAGGCGTTCCTCGCGGTGTCCCGTACCGCCGACCCGGCCGGCCTGCCCCCGATGGTGCGGCGACTGGCGGTCCTGCGCGCCCGGGCGGCGACCCCGCCAGCCGGTCTGCCCGTCCAGGCGTCGACCCCGCAGGCCGGGACGCGCAGCCGCGAGGTGGCCGCCCGGCAGCGCGAGATCGAGTTCCTCCACCACGCCATCGCCGCCGCGGTCGGCGCCCGCACCGGCCGCCGACTCGCCCGGCGCGGGCCCGCCACCCCGCCTGGCCCGGCCCACCCCGACGAGGCACTGCGCCTGTTCGCCGCCGCCGGGCTGCACCACGATCCGCTGTACGTCGAGTGCGCCATGATCGCGACGCTGAGCGCCCAGCGTCCCGACCAGATCAGACCGCTCTTCGCCCAGGTGGTCGAGCCGTGGCTGACCGACGACCGGATCGACGCGGCCCGCCGTACGCGGTTGACCACCATGCTCGGCATGGGCGAGGCGTGGTCCGGTGACCTGTTGCGCGGCCGGACCACGCTGCGCCGGGCGCACGGGTACGCCGTCGCCGCCGGCCGCCTCGACCTGGAGGCCGAGATCGCCTCCTGGCTGGCCAAGTGCGAGGCGCTCTGCGGTGACCTGGCGCTGGCCCGGCGTCGGCTCGCCGAGGCGCGGGTGCTGGCCGCCCGATCCGGCTCCGCCTGGGTGGGGTCGCACATCGCCGAGTGCGCCGCCGCGCTGCACCTGGCCAGCGGTGACGTCGACGCCTGGGTGGGAGTGGTGGGCCGGCTCGTCGGCTCGGCCGTCGGGGCCAACTCGGGTCTGGTCTTCGAGCACCGCTGCGAGTTGGCCACCTACCACGCGCTGCGCGGTGATGCCGCCACCGCGCAGGCGGTCGTCGCCGCCATCGAGGATCCGCCACTGGACTGGCCCGGTGCGCCGGCGCTGCCGGCCTGGCGGGCGTGGATCGTCGACCCTCAGAACCCGACGACGATGGCCTGGCTCGAACGCTCCCTCGTCGGCCTCAACCGGCCCGTGGAACGGCTGTCGCGTGCCCGGCTGGCCTGGTTGCTCGGCGGATGGCATGCCCGCTGTGGACGGCGCGCCGACGCGATCCGGTTGCTGGAACTGGCCAGCAGCGAGTACGCGGCGACCGGTGCGGCCGGCCTGCTCGCCCGCGTCGCCGTCGACCTCGCCTCGGTGGCCGAACGGGCCATTGCCACCGGCGCGCCACCGGGCGGCCGGTCCGGCCGCGTACCGACGCCGCCCACCGGATCATCGGCACCTGTCGAGGCCGCGCTGACCACCACCGAGCGCCGGGTCGCCGCCGCCGTCGCCGAGGGACTCAGCAACCAGGAGGTCGCCGCGCGGCTGTCGGTGTCGATCAAGACGGTCGAGTTCCACCTGCGCAACGCCTACCGCAAACTCGGCGTACGCAAGCGCACCGAACTCGTCAGGCACCTGCTGCGCTGACCGGATCGTTCCGCAGCGGTGCTCGATCGTGGCTGGTGCGCCCCGACCGGGGACGGTCAGGATGAACGCATGACCGCAGCACTCGTCGTGATCGACGTACAGGAGTCCTTCCGCCAGCGCCCCAGCTGGACGGCCTGCTCGCAACCGGACATCGTCGGTCAGGTAAACCGGCTGGTCGATGCCGCCCGCAGCCGAGGGGACCTGGTCGTCTGGGTGCTGCACTCCGAGCCGCACAGCGGTGACGTCTTCGACCCGGCGCGCGGCTTCGTCCGACTGATCGACGGGTTGCAGCCCGCCGAGGGCGAGCCGGTGCTGACCAAGTACGTGCACAACGCCTTCACCACGACCCGACTCCAGCACCTGCTCACCGTCCACGGTGTCCAGGAGGTCACCGTCTGCGGCATCCGTACCGAGCAGTGCTGCGAGACCACCGCCCGGCTCGCCGCCGACCTCGGCTACCAGGTCACCTTCGTCGTCGACGCGACCGCCACCATGCCGATCGAGCACCCGGACGCCCCCGCAGGCCGGACGATCGCCGAGATCCTCGCCGATCCGCGTACCCTCGGCACCGACGAGATCATCGAGCGCACCGTGTACGCACTGTCGGGCCGGTTCGCCACCATCCGTACCGTCGACGAGGTGACCACCCCGGTCGGCGCCGACCGCTGAGGTGCACGTGGGCCGGGTCGTCTTCCTGCTGCTTCCGCAGCTGCACCTGCTGGATCTGGCCGGTCCGGCGCAGGTCTTCTCCGCGGCGGCCGACTCCGGGCTCGACTACCGGCAGTCCTTCGTCGCGGAGAGCAGTGAGGTGGTGAGCGCACAGGGGCTGCCGGTGCGCGCCGAAGTCGACTGGCCCGACCTGGACCCGGCCGACCTGGTCGTCGTCCCCGGCTGGCGGTCACCCGCCTCCCGTGCCGAGCCGGCGCAGCCCGCCACGCTGCGCCGGCTCGTCGCGCACCACGCGGCGGGCGGCACCGTGGTCAGCGTCTGCGGTGGCGCCTACCTGCTGGGTCGCGCCGGGCTGCTGGCCGGTCGCCGGTGCACCACCCACCACGAACTCCAGGACGAGTTGGCCCGCCGGTATCCGGCGGCCACCGTGCTCAACGACCGGCTGTACGTCGTCGACGACCGGGTGGCCACCTCGGCCGGCATCGCCAGCGGCATCGACCTCGCGCTGCACCTGATGGCCGTCCGGCACGGGCCGGCGTTGGCCGCCCGGATCGCCCGGGAGATGGTCGTGTACGCCCGGCGCAACGGACACGAGCGGCAGGACAGCGCGATGCTGCGCTACCGCTCGCACCTCAGCGACGTGGTGCACCGCGTCCAGGACGTGATCGACGAACGGTTCACCGAAGCATTGCCGCTGGGGGAGTTGGCCGGTGTGGCCCGGGTGAGCGAGCGCACCCTGACCCGCCTCTTCGACGCGTCCACCGGCCTGACCCCGCTGCGGTACCAGCAGTTGCTGCGGGTCGAGCGGGCCGAGCACCTCATCGGTCACGGCGTCGCCGTGGAGGCCGCGGCCCGGGCGGTCGGGTTCACCGACGCCCGGATGCTCCGGCGGCTGCGGGCCCGCGCCCGCTCGACCCACTCCGTCGGTTGACCTATCGCGACATGAAGAACACGATCATCGCGATCACCGCCAGCGCGGCCAGCACCGCGGCAGCGATCTTGGCCTTGCTGTACGGCCGCTCGCCGATTACCTCACCGGTGCGGGCGTTCACCAGCACCTGGTACGACCGCCCGGCGTGCAGGTACGCGGCGATCCACACCGGCAGCAGGAGCAGCTTGTAGGTCACGTCCGAGTAGCTGGTGTCCACCGCGTCGACCTGCTGCTCGTCGCCACCGATGTCCGAGCGGCAGTCCCGCTCGATCACCGGCGCCATCCGGGCCTTCGCCTCCACCAGGCCGGCCTCCGGCTCGGTGTCGTAGCGCAACGCGTGGTACCCGGCCAGGTAGTCCTGCTCGTACGGGACCGCCTCGTTGAGCGGCCACGGGGCCAACTCGTCGAGCTTGTTCGTCGGCAGGTGCGTGGTGGCGGGCACCAGCACGTCGTCGAAGTCCCGGCGCACCGTGCCGCTGGCCGAGTGCCACCGGGTGTGCCGGACCTGCCGGGTGCGGGTCTCCGTCTTGCCGTCCACCGTCACCGTGTACGTCTCGGTGACGTAGTAGTGCTCGCCGCGCTTGCCCCGGTAGTCGGAGACGGTCCGCGCGTCGAACGTCCAGTGCGGCAGGTAGGTGCCCTTGAGCGTCTCCGCCTCGCTGACCTTTTTCAGGCTGCTCGGGGCGAACCAGCGGCTGCGGCACCAGGTGCTCAGCGCGGTGCGCACCCCGTTGCGGTCCACCGTGAACGGCAGCACCGCCTCCGGGGCGATCAGCTCGTCGGCCGCCTGCTGCGGCACCAGCGGGGTGGCGCAGAACTGGCACCGCTCGGCCAGCGCCGCACTCTCGGTCGAGGCACCACAGCCCGGACACCGGTAGACGTACGCGCCCACGGCGGCGGCCGGCTTGCGGGCCAGGGTGGCCAACCCGTCGAAGGAGTGCTCGCGCACCTCCCGCGTGGCGGCGGCGATCTGCTGCTGGTGCCCGCAGTAGGGGCACCGCAGGGCGGTGGTGCCGGGCGCGTGCTCCACCCGGGCGCCGCAACCCCCGCAGCCGTACGACGGCGGCGAGACAGCGGTCTCACTCATCGGTGTACCCTCCCGATCCCGATGGTCACAGCGGCGGCAGCGGCGGCGGGACGCTCGCCAGCACGGACGCCAGCTCCGGCACCTGCCCGGCCGGCTGCCACTGCGCCATGCCGGCCCGCCAGACCAGGGTGTCCGGGCCGAACCCGCCCGCACCTGCCCGCGCAGCCAGCGCACCGATGTCGAACGGGCCCTGGCGCTCGCCACCGACACCGACGAACCACTGCGCCTGGCCCGGCAGCGGCGGCGGCTCGGCACCACCCGGCGCGGCGGCCGCCGGTGCGGCGTACGGTGCGGCAGCCTGCGGTGCGGCGGCCGGCGGTGCGGTGCTCTCGCCGGACATGGCCCGGGCCATCTGCTGACCCAACGCCATGCCCATGCCCATGCCGACGCCGGCACCCGCCTCGCCACCCGGGTTGTTCGCCGCCGCCTCCAGCGCGGTGGCAGCCTGGTACCGGGTGAACCGGTCCAGGTCGCCGACCGCACCCATCTCGGTGCGCTTGTCCAGCGCCCGCTCCACCTCCGGCGGCACGGAGACGTTCTCGATGACGAACTTCGGAATCGCGATGCCGACCTCGGCGAGTTCCTCGGTCAGCGCGCCGGCCAGCTGCCGGCCGATCGCGTCCTGGTGGGCGGCCAGGTCCAGCAGCGGCACACCGGCCCGGGCCAGCGCGCCGCCGAGCCGGCCCACGATGAGCTGGCGCAGGTACTCCTGCACCTCCTCGGTGCGGAACTGCGGGTCGGTGCCGACCAGCTCCTTCAGCAGCCGCTGGGCGTCCACCACCCGGGCCGCGTACGCGCCGAACGCCCGCACCCGGACCACCCCGAACTCGGGGTCGCGCAGGATCACCGGGTTCTGGGTGCCCCACTTCATCTCGGTGAACTGGCGGGTGTTGACGAAGTACACCTCGGCCTTGAACGGCGAGTTGAAGCCGTACTTCCAGCCCTTGAGGGTGGACAGGATCGGCATGTTGCGGGTTTCGAGGGTGTGGGTACCCGGCAGGTAGACGTCGGCGACCTGGCCCTCGTTGACGAACACCGCCGTCTGGGACTCCCGGACGACGAGCTTGGCGCCCATCTTGATCTCGTTCTGGAAGCGGGGGAACCGCCAGACGATCGTGTCCCGGCTGTCGTCCAGCCATTCGATGATGTCTACGAACTCGCCCCGAAGGCGGTCCATGAGCCCCATCGTGCCCCTCCACTACCGAGATCAACTGTGTGGCGGCGACGATAGCAACCCTGCGCCAGCTGCGGTTCCACCTGCCGTCTCGGTACGGGGGCCCGCTCGATGGAACCGGGGGCCGCTGATCGGGGCGAAGATCATCAGGTATCCTCGCCGCGCTGTGCAGCGGTCAGGCGAACCGCTCCGGGTCGCCCGCGCCGACCCGGACGATCTCCGGTTCGCCATCGGAGAAGTCGACCACCGTGGTCGGCTCGGTGCCGCAGTCGCCCGCGTCGACCACCGCGTCGACGGCGTGGTCGAGACGTTCCTTGATCTCCCAACCCTGGGTCAGCGGCTCGTCGTCGCCGGGCAGCAGCAGCGTGCTCGACAGCAGCGGCTCACCCAGCTCGTCGAGGAGCGCCCGGGTGACGGGATGGTCGGGGATGCGTACGCCGACGGTGCGCTTGCGGGGGTGCAGCAGCCGGCGCGGCACCTCCTTGGTGGCCGGGAGGATGAAGGTGTACTGGCCCGGGGTGGCCGCCTTCACCGCGCGGAAGACCGCGTTGTCCAGCTGCACGAACTGGCCGAGCTGCGCGAAGTCCCGGCAGACCAGGGTGAAGTGGTGGCCGCTGTCGAGGTGGCGGATCTCCCGGATCCGGTCCATGCCGTCCTTGTTGCCGAGTTGGCTGCCGAGGGCGAAGCAGGAGTCCGTCGGGTAGGCGATCAGCCCGTCGCGGCGAAGGAGGTCGACGACCTGCCCGATGACGCGTGGCTGCGGATTGTCCGGGTGCACGTCGAAATACCTGGCCATGAGCGGAAGCTTAGGGCGCGGGCGGGACTGTCGTCTTGCCGACAGTGCAGCCCGGCGGCACATGTCGACAACCATCGTTGTCCGTATGAGCGCGCGTGGCTATCCGGACATGCTCCGGTACCCCGTCATGCCGACACCGGTACGCATCACCGTGCTCGTCTTCGCGCTGCTGTCGCTGCTGTTCGCCCTGGCCACGATCCATCGACTGCTCACCGAGGGCGGCTCGCTGGGCGCGGCGGTCTTCTTCGCCGCGATGACGGTCGCCGGCCTGCTGGTGGCCGCCGGCCTGGTCGCCCGCCGCCCGTGGGCACCCTTTCCGGCGTACGCCCTGGCGGGCCTGCTGGCGGCGGCCTCGCTCGGCCTGTTCGGCGCCATCACCTGCGTCGGGGTCGCGCTGCTGGCCTGGGTGCTCTGGGCACTGAACACCCGGGCCTCCCGCGACTGGTTCGGCGGCCGACACCGACTGCGCTGACCGTCCGCCGCAGTGCGTGTTAAGAGGGGGCCCCTGTACAACGCCAGGCGTTAACAAGGGGCCCTTCCTTACCTGCGGGCTACTCGGCGGCGGTTGCCGGCTCCTCGTCCGCGCTGTCCTCCTCGGCAGCCTTCTCGGCGACCGGCTCCGCAGCGGGGGTGGCCTTCGGGTTGGTCCAGGAGAACTCGATCTCGACCGAGTACTCGTCCTTGCCCTCCTGCTCGATCTCCAGCTCGCAGTTCACCTGGTCGGCCACTGCGAGGGTGCCGGCCGCACCGTAGAAGATCTGCCCGGTCTCCAGCTGGTTCGCCACCTGCCGCAGCCAGGCCGCCAGATCCGCCCGCGACACGGTGCGCTCGTCCTCGTAGATATCCATGCCGACATGCTGGCATTGCCCGTTGCGACCGTGTCGGCAGGGGGCCGGGAGATGTCGAGCGCCTCAGCGGTGCTGGCGGCGGGTGGCTCAGCGGTGCTGGCGGCGGGTGGCGATCGCCTGGCGGGTGGGGCGGCGGACCACGGCGATCCGGTCGCCCCGGGTGCGAATCGAGGTGCGGCCACCCCGTCGACGGCGGACGGTCAGGTCGACCGTGTACCCGCCGACACGTACCCCCTCCAGCACCAGGTCGGGTAGCCAGGCGGGCAGGTGCGGGTCGACGAAGATGGTCCGCAACGGCGCGGCGGGACGCAGCGCCAGCAGGGCCTGGATCAACGCGATCACCGCACTGGCCGACCACGCCTGCGGCGAGCAGGCGCTCGGATAGACGCCGGGGTGGGGATGGGCGTCGTCGCGGGGCAGCCCGCTGAGCACCTCCGGCAGGCGGTGCTCGGCGAACAGGGCGGACGCCGCGAACATGCCCTCGGCGAGTCGGTGCAGGTGCTCCCAGCAGCCGTACCGGGCCAGCCCGAGACCGATGGTGCCCGCCTCGACCGGCCAGACGCTGCCCCGGTGGTAGCTGAACGGGTTGTACGCCGGATGCGCGGCGGACAGGGTCCGCACCCCCCACCCGCTGAACATGTCCGGCGCGAGCAGCCGGTCCGCGACCAGGGGCGCGATCCGCGGCGGCACGATCCCGGTGGCCAGCAGGTGCCCGTCGTTGGAGTTGACCGACCGGACCGGCCGTTTGTCCGGTCCCAGCGCCATCGCGTAACAGCCCTGATCGGGCAGCCAGAAGGCGCGGTGGAAACGGCGGCGCAGGGCGGCCGCCCGGCGGGCCAGGCGGGCGGCGACGAGGGGATGACCGGCCACCGCGTACGTCCCGGCCGCGTGCCGCAGCGCGGCATACCAGTACGCCTGGACCTCGCTGGTGGCGATCGGGTTCGGCACCACCTGCCCGTGTTCGTCGACGATGGCGGTGTCCGAGTCCTTCCAGCCCTGGTTCTTCAGGCCGCCCCGGGACCGGCGGTGGTACTCCAGGAAACCGTCACCGTCGCGGTCGCCGTACCTGTCGATCCAGTACAGGGCACGCTCGGCGGTCGGCAGCAGTTCCCGTACCGTGTCGAGATCCCCGGTCCAGGCGTAGTACTGGCCGAGGAAGACCAGGAAGTCCGGCGCGGTCGACCAGTCGCCGTGGTAGTGGGCGAACGGGTCGACATTGAGCTCGGACAGCGGTCCCCGGCGCGCCTCGTGCAGCGGTTTGCCGGGCTCCTCGTCGCGCCAGTCGTCGATGCGCCGACCGAAGTGCCGGGCGTTGAGCCGGAGGCTGTCCGCGAGCATCGTCGGCCCGGCGAGCATGGCCTGCCAGGACGCCGTCATCGTGTCCCGGCCGAAGATCTCCTGGTAGATGGGCAGCCCGGCGATCGGCGCGGTGGGGCCGGCCGGTTCGCCGAGCGGGAGCCCGGCCAGATCCTCGCGGGCACACCGCCACGCCGCAGTGACGTCGAAGTTGGTGCTGGTCAGCCGGGCCAGTTCGGCGGTGAGTCGGCGGCGTGCCGAGCCGGCGGTGTCGCCCGGCTCGGCGAAGCTCGGCGCGGGCGCGACCAGTCGCTGACCGTCGAAGACCGGCTCGACGGCCAGGTCGATCCGGTCGACTCCGCCCGGCGGCAGCGTCACGTCGATGTCGAACCCGCCGTCGACGTACCGGATCGGGCCCGACGCCCGGACCCGGATCGCCACCGCCCGGTCCAGCCCGTCACACCGGTAGGTCAGCAGCAACTCCTGCCCGGCGGGATCCCACCGGGCCTCGACCGTGCCGGACTGGATGCGGCGACCGCTCTCCGCCTCGCTGGTGTCGGCGAAGTCGGCGTCGAGTCGAATCCGCAGCCGCAGGTCCAGGCGCCGCTCGGCGTAGCTGAACAGGGTCAGCCGGGTACGCAGGCCCGCCGCCACGAACCGCTCGACGGCCAGGTACGCCGCCCGCGACGGCAGCACCTCACCGTCACCGAGTTCGGCGTAGGACAACTGGGCGTGCCCCTGCACGGTGGCCGTACTGAACGGCACCGGCTCCCGACCGTCGACGGTGATCCGCTCGGCGCTGAGCACCCGGGTGTTGCGGGCGAAGAAGCCCTGCGCGCCGACACCGGTGATGCGCCCGCGCACGTCCGTGACCAGGGTGCTCCAGCCGCTGGCCACGTAGAGCAGGTCCGGGCGTACGCGCAGGTTCCGCACGCGACTCATTCCGGCCCCCTGACCTGCGGTACGACGCCACGCGAACGGCTGGTGGGTGCCGTCGGTCGGCGCTTGTTACCCCACCGGGCCGGACGTACACCGGCACCGCAGATCAGGAACAGGTCAGGACCGGCGCCCAGCGGGCGCCGGCCCCGACACGACCGGTCAGCGCAGGCCGAAGGCGCGGACGACGGTCTGGGTGACGCCACCGCCGTTGCGCTGGGCGGCGGTGACCCGGATGGACACGAATTCAGCCCGCTGCGGGGCAGCCAGGGCGGCCCGCCAGTCGCCCTTCTTCTCCTTCAGGTCCTGCCGCTGCCAGGTGACCCCGTCGTCGTACGAGATCTCCAGCTTGACCGAGGAGACCGCGTCCGTGACGGCAGTGCCACCGACCACCACCGGGGTGATGGTGACGTCGCTCCTGCGCTTCGCGCGACCCTCGTCGTCCACCTCCGTGCGGTAGTCCAGTTGAACAAGCGCAACGGACTGAATGTCCGGTGCCGCCCCGGAACTGAAGCGCCACTCGGTGTGCGTGGTGGTCGAGTACGGGCTGAACGCAGGGTCACCCGTCGTCTCGACGACCAGCCGGTACGGCAGTCTCTCCGGAGGAAGCTCACCGGCGAAGAAGTTCGGCCAGCCATTGATCTCGGACCGTTTCCGCTCGCCCTGGTAAAGCGTGATCTTCTGCGGTAGGGCGGCCCCACCGTCGTGGGCGGATCCGGCATCACCGAACCCCTGGATCGTGGCGGACATCCAGTCGCCGCCGCGGGCCAGGATGTTGTTGGTGAGCAGGCGTGGCCGGGTGATCGGCCCGAACCACCGGTCCTGCTGCACGCTGCCCGGCCGGTAGGTGATCTCCTCCGTCTGTGACACCGTCCAGTCGCTGATGTCGGCGTACTGCTGCCACCTGATTCCCGGGCCGGCGGAGACCCAGTCGGTACGCGGTCCGGGGGCGACCGGTCTGGTGGCCAGCGGGCGACCGAAGGACCACTCGTACGGTGGGAAGTCCCGCCGCATCTCGGTCATCTTCTTGCCGGCGGGTGGCCGAGCGAAATGGAGATCGATCCGGGCGAGATCGCGGGGGCCGGTCCGGGCCGACGGATCCTGCGGGACCACACCGACGTGGAAGTCGACCAGGTCGTACACGTACCTCGGCGAAGGGTGCGCCTCGACGGTCAGCGTCGTCCGCTGCCTGCCGGCGGCGGTGATCTTCCTGATCAGGGCTTCGCCCTCGTCCAGGTTGACCGAGGCGACCGGGACGGGCCCGGTGCTCACCCCGTCGGGGTCGCCGTACCAGTCACTGCGGCGACCGCTGCGGTCGTTGACGACGAGCAGCAGCGCCGCACCGGCGGCCTGTGCCGCCGCCACCTGGTCGGTGGCCGCCACGGCGTCACTGGCGCGGACCACCACGGCTCGGCCCCGGGCGGACAGCCCGGCGTAGTCGGCCTTGCGGTCGGCTCCGGCGAAGACCGCGTCCAGCCGCGAGGTGCCCTCGGGCAGCGGCCGGGATCCCGGCTGGACGACAGGGTCACTGAGGCGCTGACCGGGGTAGCTGACCGCCAGCGGGGTCTGCTCGGCCCGGAACCGGGTGGTGAACACGAAGCTGCCCCTGCTCGGCGTGCCCCTGGTCGGCAGGGCCCAGAGGCTGTCGTAGGCGGCACCGGGCAGGATCGCGCGTCGTAGGGCGCTCCAGTCGCCGGGTGCCGGCTCGCGCTGGGTGAACGAACGGTAGATGTCGACCCGGCTGCTGGCGACGATCGTCGGTCTGGCGGTCGCCACCTTCACCTGGCGTGCCTGCGAGGCGTCGAGGTCGACGACCCGGTCGGTGCTCAGGTCGACCTCGGGCACGGTCAGCACCGCCAGCCCGAGGGAGTGCGGCCCGTGCAGACCCTCCACCTCCACCTGTGCGAGCACCGTGTACGAGCCGGGCGCCCACCGACTGGTGAGCTTCCCGTCGGGAACCCACATCACGGTGTAGACGCCGTCGGCGTCGACGATCTCGACCTCGCCGCTGTACGGCCGGCCGGCACGGTCCTTCAGGTGGATGGTGAGGTTGCGCTTCTCCGGCTCCACCGAGACCCCGACCGCGGTGTGCACCTCTCCGGCGGCGTGGCGGGCGATGACCTGGGCGCTGTACCGGCCGGCGGCGAGCCCTTGCGGCTCCACCACCACGTCGACAGTGGAGCTTGCCCCCGCCGGCACGGTGACCCGCTTCGGAGCGACGGTGAACGTCCGGGCGGGGGAGAGGCCGGCGTCGACGGAGAGCTCCAACGTCACCGGGGATCTCGTGGTGTTGGTGTAGGTGACGGCCCGGGTGATCGGCTGCCGTCGCGTACCGGGCGACCAGCGGACCAGCCCCGCGTCCACCGAGCCGGTCGCGACAACCTGGTCCTGGTGGTAGGCGGCAGCGACGTTCACCCGACCGGTCCCGGCCTGGTAGGCGCTGTAGGCGGGAGTGCGTGTGCTGGTGCTCATCAACGCGTCCTTGATCTGCTGCCGGCTCCACTCCGGGTGTTTCTGCGCCAGCAGGACGGCGGCCCCGGCGACGTGCGGCGCCGCCATGGAGGTGCCGCTGTCCAGCCGGTAGTAGCCCTCGTCCCAGTACATGTGCTGGGAGCGTGCGGCCAGCACGTCCACACCGGGAGCCGAGATGTCGGGCTTGAGGCCGTCATCGATCATCCGGGGGCCGGCGCTGGAGAAGACGGCGAGCCGGTCCGCTGCGTCGACGGCACCGACGGTGAGCGCGGCGTCCGCCGTACCCGGTGCACTGAGAGCGTACGGATCCTGCCCGCTGTTGCCGGCGGAGACGACGAACAGCGCCCCGGTCTCAGCGCTGAGTCGGTTCACCGCCTGGCTCAGCGGATCGTCCTGAGTACGCCAGACGTTCACCCCCAGACTCATGTTGATCACGCGGGCCTTCTCGGTCCGGGCCGCCCACTCCATGCCGGCGATGACTCCGGAGGTCGACCCGCTGCCGTTGTCGCCCAGGACCTTGCCGACCACCAGGTCAGCGCCGGAGGCGACACCCCGCTCGACACCGCCGGAGGCGGCGCCGGTTCCGGCGAGGATGGAGGCGGTGTGGGTGCCGTGCCCGGACTGGTCGACGATGTCGTCGCCGGGAACGAAGCTCCGGGACGCGACGACGCGGTCCGCCAGGTCCGGGTGGCTCGGGTCGTACCCGGAGTCGAGGACCGCCACGCGGATGCCGCTGCCGCTGCTCCCGGTCGCCCACACGGCGGGGGCGCCGATCTGGGCGGTGGTGTCGGCCAGGGCGGCCTTCGCCTTGCTGTCGAGCCACACCGCGTCGATGCCGGCGCCGAAGCTCGGCGCACCACCGGCTTGCGGTGTGCCGGCGCTGCGGCCGGTCGCCGACGGGCCGCTGGACCGGTCGTCGGCGGTGAGGGCCGACCAGAAGGCGGCGACCTCCGACCGGCGGGCCCGGACCGCTTCACCGTTGACGGAGGAGAGCATCAGCGTGCTGTCCACGCCCGGCAACGCGGTCCCGGCACGCCGGGTCGCCGATCCTTGCGTACGGGTGAGGATCAGCGGAAGCGCGTCGGTGTGCGCATCGTCGTACCCCTGGGCGATCAGTTGGGTGACGTTGAAGAGCTGCTTGTCGAGCCGCCCGGTGGCGATGTGGGCCATCGCCTCGCCGGGATAGACGTACGTGTCCCGACCCTCGGTGCTGATCTGCACCGGGCCGGTGGCGCCCGGCGCACGTTCCACATCCACAGTGGGGGGTGCTGCGCCGGCTCCCGGAGTCACCGTCACCGTGTCACCGGTGATCAGCGTGACAGTGGCGGGGTCGGGTGACGTTCCGCCGCCGTGGGCCGCCCCCGGCGGCGGCGTCGGCGGTACCGCGGCGCTGTGCGCCGCAACCGGGGTGAGTAGGGCGGCGACCAGGGTGACGCCCAGGGATGCCGCGAATCTTCGGGTGAAAGACAGCCGCACGTTACCTCCATGATCGATGGATGTCGGCAGCTGATCATTCGTCGAAGTCTGGCAAAGGTCGGTTGTGTAACGTTTCGGCCATTGATGCAGGGGTGACACCGCCCGGCGGGCACGAGGAGGTAGTGAGCATGGGAGATGCCCGTACCCCGGCGCAGGGTGGGACGGGAGTCTCGCACCCGATCTTCGCCCGGCTCTACAGCCGGTTCAGTGCGCAGCTCGACCGGGCCGGTGTCGCCGAGCATCGCCGGGCCCTGGCCGCCGGCCTGGCCGGGCGGGTCGTCGAGGTGGGTGCCGGCAATGGTCGGATGTTCGCGCACTACCCGCCCGAGGTGACCGAGGTGGTCGCCGTCGAGCCGGAACCCCGGCTGCGGGCCGCGGCCGTCGAGGCGGCGCGCAGCGCCCCGGTCCCGGTGACAGTCGTCGACGGCCTCGCCGACGCCCTGCCCGGCGACGACGGTGAGTTCGACGCGGCGGTGCTGGCGCTTGTGCTCTGCACCGTGCCCGACCAGGCGGCCGCGCTCGGTGAACTGCGCCGGGTGTTGCGTCCCGGCGCGGAGCTGCGCTTCTTCGAACACGTCGCCGCACCACCGGCCACCGGGCTACGTCGCGTTCAGCGACTGGTGGACGCGACCGTCTGGCCGCTGCTGGTGGGGGGTTGTCATACCGGCCACGACACCGCTGCGGCGATCACCGCCGCCGGCTTCGTCGTCGAGGAGCTGCGCCGGTTCCACTTCCCCGAGACCGGCCCGGTGGGACCGGCCACCCCGCACATCCGGGGACGGGCCCGCAACCCGGGACCGCGATGAGTCGCCGTCCGCCACGGCCACCGCTGTGCGGGCGGGACAACCGTTCGCCTGATTGCGCCCCGTGACTAGGCTGCTCATGCTCGGGCCAGTGCTGCCGGGGGGTGGGGGATGGGCAGAGGAATCCTGATGAGCATCGCCGGCGGCGTGTTCTGCCTGCTGGCGGTGCTCGTGCTCGGTTGGGTGCTGGTTGCGTACAACCGGCTGGTCCGTCAGCGCAACCAGGTGCAGGCCTCCTGGGCGCAGATCGATGTGCAGCTCAAACGCCGCTACGACCTGATCCCCAACCTGGTGGAGACCGTCCGGGGCTACGCGGCGCACGAGAACGCGGCCCTGACCGGGGTGATCGCCGCCCGCAGCGGCGCGATCGCCGTGGCCGGTGCCCCTGCGGTGGTCCACCGGGCGGAGGCGGAGAACACCCTCACCCAGGCCCTCGGGCGACTGTTCGCCGTCGCCGAGGCGTACCCGGAGCTGAAGGCCAACCAGAACTTCGCGTCCCTGCAGGGCGAGCTGGCCCGCACCGAAGACAAGATCGCCTACGCTCGGCAGTTCTACAACAGCGCGGTGTTGACCTTCAACACGACAGTCCAGTCCATTCCCACCAACCTGGTTGCGAACCTCGGTGGGTTCCGGACGACGGAGTTCTTCCAGGCCGACGGCACGGAACGCGCCGCCGTCCAGGTCCGGTACTGACGGCGACCGCGCACGAGGGAGGCCGGGTTGTTCGTCGATCTCGCGGTGAGCGCGGTGGCGCTGGTCGGCTGGTTCGCGGTGTACGGTGCCGTCCGGTTCGCCACCCGACCGGCCAGCCCGACACCGGCACCGGCCACCATGGAGCTCGGCGACGAGCCACCGGCCCTGGTCAACATGCTGGCCAACCGGTGGACGGTCACCGAGGACGCGGCCGAGGCGACCCTGCTCGATCTCGCGGCCCGTGGCTTCGTCGAGCTGCGCCAGCCGGGCGACGACCCGATGCAGACCACCCTGCACCTGCCCGCCTCGCCGCCGGACGAGTCCGGGCTGCGTCCGTACGAGCGCAGGGTGCTCCACCGGGTGCGGGGTCTGGTCGCCGGTGGGGCGCTGCCGCTGACCGCCCTGACCTTCCGCGACCAGGGCCAGGCCAGGGCGTGGAACAGGCGGTTCCGCGCGGAGGTGGTCGACCACGCGCGGGAGGCCGGGTTGTCCCGGCGACGCTTCGGCCCGAACGTGACCGTGCTGCTGTCCGCCGCCGCCCTGGCCGCCGGGGTGTTCGTCTGGCTCGCCGTCACCAACTACGGACTGTCGCATCCGGCGGGGGGCACTCGGGGACTGGCCGCCGGGTTCTTCACCTTCGCCGTGCTGTCCACGCTCGCCGCAGCGACGCCGGGCGAGCGGGACACCTCCCGGGGGGCCGAGGTGGCGGCGCGGTGGCTGGGGGTGCGGGACTGGCTGCGGGGGCATGAGCAGTTCGCCGAACTGCCCCCGGCCTCGGTGGCGATCTGGGACCGGTACCTCGGCTACGGCGCGGCCCTGGGCACCACCCACCTGACCAGCGCGGTCCTTGACCTGGGCATGGGTAACCGGAAGCTGGTCTGGTCGTCGTACGGGGGCACCTGGCACCGGGTGCGGGTCCGCTATCCCCAGGGGGCCCACCACGGTCGCACCCTGCCGGGACTGCTGCTCAGAGCGGTGCTCCTCGGCGGGCCGGCGGTCTTCATGCTGAAACTCTTCGGCCCGGTGGCCGATCCGACCCCGACCAGCGACTATCCGGGCGCCGGGATCTTCCCCATGGTCCTCTTCGGCCTGGTCGTGGTGGCGGGGCTGATGCTGACCCGGGCCGTCTACACGGTGGTACGCGCGGTGGTGGACATGTTCACCGAACGCACCATCACCGGCGAGGTGCTCTGGGTGCAGGTGTGGAAGTCGACCTCCCGCGGGAAGAACATGCCGTCCCGGCCCTGGCTGTACCACCTGGCGGTGGACGACGGCAGCGGCGATCGGACCACCGCCTGGGGGCTGCCGAGTCAGTGGGCCGGAGACTGCCACGACGGGGACACCGTGACCATCCGGGTACGCCCCTGGTCGCGACGGGTGGTCGCGTTCGCGGTGGTGGGCCACGGTCGGTCCCGGAACCTGGCCGAACCGGTCACCCACCCCAGCGAGATGTCGGCCGCGACCGGTGCCGGATCGCCCGCGTACCTGATCACCCCGGAGGAGATCGGCCAGGCGCTGGGCCTGGCGGTGCACGCCCCCGAGGCGGTCGACCTGCCCGGCCCGTTCACCGGGGTGCAGTTCCGGGCGGCCGGCGACGGCCAGCCGGTGCTGACCATCCAGGCGGTCTCCGGTACGGCGGCACAGTGGATCTGGCAGCTCAACACCCGAGGTCAGGAACTGCCCGGAGTGGGCGACGGGGCGTACCTGCTCGGCGAACGGGCCGTGCTGCGCCTCGGTGACCGTACGCTGCTGGTGACCCTGCTCGGTGCCGCCCGATCCAGGACGGCCAGCCTGCCGTGGCTGCTGACCCAGGCCGCCACCCGGGCCTCGGCGGACCGGCCTGAGACCACCGGCTGAGCGGGGTCATTCGGCGGCCATCGGCCCACAGAGGATCGCTCCGCGCGGGGTCTGCCAGTAGAGCACCTCCCGGCCGGAACGACGCTTGGTCACCAGACCCGAGTCGAGCAGCACCCGCAGGTGGTCGCCGACCGCCCCCAGGGACAGCCCGGTGACCGAGGCCAACTGCGAGGTGCTCAGCGGGCTGGTCAGCCGGACGAGGATGGCCGCCCGATTCGCGCCGATCAGCCGATCCAGTCCGTCCGGCACCGGTGGGGCGGTCTCGGCGAGGATGCCGCTGGCGGGATAGACCATGCCGAAGCGGGTCGGCTGGTCCCACAGCACCCAGCCACGCGCGCAGTGGGCCGGCACGAACACCAGATGTTCGGCCCGGTCCAGCGGCAGCGGTGCCGCCGGGTAGTCGTTCACCCGCAGCCAGCCGTCGCCCAACCATCGCATCTCGGGGTCGAAGCCGGCGACGGCACCCGCCCAACCCTCGGCGCTCAGCCGCGCGGTGCGGGCCACGATGTCGGCCATCAGCCGCCGCCTGCGCTCCGGCCACTCCGGCTGCACCGTGTGCGTCCAGACCCAGTCCAGCAGGAACACCACCTGCTCGGTCAGCCCGTCGGCGCACAGCACGTCGGGTAACTGGCCCGGCCGGCACACCAGCAGGTCGGCGCGGACCTGCGCGTCGCCGCGCCCGGCGACGACCGCCAACTCCTCGGCGAAGCTGGGCGCGGCCGTCGCGGGCGCGAGGGTGAGGAAATCCGCCGTCCACCGTGGTTGGAAGGCCGCCGCCAGCAACGCCCGCACCGCCGGCCGCCGCGCCACCATCTGCTGGTACGCCCCGAGGTGCGGGCGTCGCCAGGCGTGCTGCCAGGGGCGACGTGGGCTGTGCAGGGCCCGTAGCGCGGCGACGGTGTCGGTCATCGGCGACACGACGAACCGGCTGCGCGCCAGCAGGTCCACCGGCACCCGCCAGATCGACATGTTTCGCCTCCAGCCGTAACTCTACGTCGTACGCCTCGACGGCCACGAGGATCGATCCGGTGAGGACGTACTCGGAGCTGTTCACCGTTGCCGAATTCCGCAATCTCTTCCTGGCCAACTGCGCCGGTATCGCCGCCCACACCACCTCGGCGCTGGCGCTGGGCTCGCTGACCTACGCCACGACCGGCTCCGCCCTGCTCACCGCGTTGAGCATGTTCGGTGCGCCGCTGGCGGGTGTGCTCGGCAGCCTGACCCTGCTCTCGGCTGCGGACAGCCTGCCGCCACGTCGGGCGTTGAGCCTCGCGGCACTTGTCGCACTCGTGGGCGGCGCGCTCCAGGTGGTGCCCGGTCTGCCCTTGTGGGCGCGGTTCGCGGTCATCCTGATCGTCGCGTACGTCGGGTCGATCACCGGCGGTGCCCGGTGGGCGTTGATCAACGACATCCTGCCGGCCGGTGGGTACGTGCTGGGTCGCTCGGCGATGAACGTGAGCGTCGGCGTCGTGCAGATCGCCGGGTTCGGGGCCGGTGGGCTGCTGTTGGTGTGGCTGGACCCGTACCAGGTCTTCGGGGTGGCCGTCGCGCTGCGGGCGGTGGCGCTCGCGGTGACCCGGTTCGGGCTGCGGGAGCGGGCGGCCCGGTCGGCGGCGACCGCGTCGACGCGCCGCACCCTGCGGATCAACCGACAGTTGTGGCGGGAGCCGGGCTGCCGGTCGCTCTACCTCAACCTGTGGCTGCCCAGCGGTCTGGTGGTCGGCTGCGAGGCGTTGTTCCTGCCGTACGCGGGGGAGCGGGCCGGGTTCCTCTTCGCCGCCGGTGCGCTCGGCATGCTCACCGGTGACGTGCTGGTCGGGCGGTTCCTCTCGCCGGCCGCGCGGGACCGCTGGGTGCTGCCGCTGCGGCTGCTGCTGCCCGTGCCGTACCTGGTGTTCCTGGTCGGTCCGGGGTTGCCGCTGGCGATGCTCGTCGCCCTGGTCGCCTCGGTGGGTTTCGCGGCCTCGTTGCCGTTGCAGGAGCGGCTGATCGCCCGCGCGCCCGCCGAGGCACATGGCCAGGTCCTCGGCCTGCACCACAACGGCATGATGACCGGCCAGGCGGTCTGCGCGGCCCTGGCCGGGTTGCTGGCCGACGTGCTGGCGACGCACTGGGCGGTGGCGCTGCTGGCCGGGCTCTCCCTGACCACGACGGCGCTGCTCACCCCGGGTCTGGCCGGCACCCGACCGGCCCCGGTCACCGGGTCGGCCGGGAACCGGACGGCGGTCGCAGGGCGTCGAGGCCCATGAGTGTCTTGACTTTTGCCATCTATGCAAAAAGATAGATGCGTCTTGGCCAAAGCTGCGCCGTCGTGAGGATGAACTGATGCGTCGTTGCCCTCGGACCACGGTGCGTGTCACCTCTGGCCTGCTCGCCCTGCTGCTCGCCACGGCGGTCGCCCTGCTCGTCACACCGACGCCGGCGTCGGCGCACGGCAGCCTGGCGATGTCCACCCCGAAGGCCGACGCCACGGTGAGCGAGCCGCTGACCACGGTGCAGCTCTACTTCACCGAGCAGGTGGTGCCGAACGCCCACTTCGCGGTCACCGCGCCGGGCGGCACCCGGGTCGACAACGGCTGGTCGCACGGGCAGCCCCGGCAACTCGACCGGCCGGTGCGGGAGTACTTCCTGGTCGACGGCACCTTCCAGCCGCGCGAGTACACGACGGGTTTCCCGGCGGTGGTGAACCTGGCACACCTGCCGGCGAAGGGTCGCTACACGGTCAGCTACCTGTCGGTGGCCTCCGACGGCGAGCCGGTACGCGGGACGATGAGCTTCCGCTACACCGGCCCGGCGACCCCGGCTCCGGCCGGCTGGCGTCCGCCCACCGACCAGCCGGACCCGGCCCTGGTCGCTGCCGCCGACCAGCACGGACACGACAGCGAGCCGTCAGCCGCCTCCGCCGCCCCGCCGGCGGAGGCCCCGCCGGCCGCCGCACCGGCACCGACCTCGGACGGCGGTCCCGGCGCCGGGACCTTCACCACCGTCGCGATCGCGGTCGCCGCTGCCCTGATCGGTCTGCTCGTCTGGCGTCGTCCGGTGCTCGTCGGTCGGCTGCTCGGGCGAGCGGAGCGCACCCCACCGCGCGCTCGCGGCTCCCGCAAGGGACCGAAGAGCACGCCCTCCCGTTCGGCCGCACCGGCCGGCCGGACCCGGTCCGGCTCCGCGACCAGGGCCCGCCCCGGCGCGACCGACCGACGGCGTACGACTGCCGTTGCGGCGGCCCGCTCCGGCGGCGAGGCCGTCACCGCCAGCCCCGCCGCGACTGCACCCTCGACGGCCCAGTCGACGCCACCCTCGACGCCACAGTCGACTGCGCGGTCGACAGCGCAGGGCGACGAGTCGCCGCCGGTCGATCGGTCGAGCAACACCCGGCTGGCGTTGCTCGTCGGCGGGTTGGTGGTCGCGTTGCTGGCCGGGTTCGGGCTCGGTCGCCTCGGTGGTGGCGAGCAGCGGGCGGCGACCGACGCGCAGCCGGGCGGCATCAGCGTGCCCGCGGCCGGCTCGGCCGCCGACGGGCACCAGCATCCGCCGGGCACCGGAGCACACGCGCACAGCGCAGACGGCGGCGACCAGGTCGCCGGGGCGTGGGTCAGCGCCGCCGGATACACCATGCAGCCGGTGCAGCGGTCTCAGCCGCCCGGCGTACGGGTGGACTACCAGTTCCGCATCGTCGACGGCAACCGGCAGCCGGCGACCGACTTCGCGGTCGTGCACGACAAGCCGCTGCACCTGATCGTGGTCGGTCGTGACCTCAGCGGCTACCAGCATCTGCACCCGAGCATGAGCCCGGACGGCGTGTGGACCGTACCGCTGGAGTTGCCCCGGGCCGGTGACTACCGCCTCTACGCCGACTTCTCCGTCACCACCGCCGACGGCCGGCAACTGCCGCTGGTGCTCGGCGTCGACCACCACGTGCCCGGCGTCTACACCCCGGCACAACTGCCCGCACCGGAGCCGAAGGCCACCGCCGGGCCGTACACGGTGTCGATGGAGGGTACGCCGACCATCGGACTGAGCGCCCCGATCGTGCTGCGGGTCGCGGGGGCCTCCGGGCCGGTGCAGTTGGAGCCCTACCTCGGCGCGTACGGGCACCTGGTCGTGGTGCGCGAGGGTGACCTGGGCTATGTGCACGTTCACCCGGAACCGGAACTTGTCGACGGGGCGGTCACGTTCTGGCTGACCGTGCCGAGCGTCGGACGGTACCGGGCCTTCTTCGACTTCCAGGTCGACGGGAAGGTGCACACCGCCGACTACACGCTCGACTTGAGCTGACCGCCTCGACGTCCACTGTGGTGGCCCGCGCGCGCCGCGTCTCCACCCGGCCCCGCTCCAGATCTGTCGGGAGCGGGGTGTGGGAGCGCTCACATCGGACCTTCCGGGAGATGTTGCTTGAAGATTTCACGCAAGTATCGAGCGGGGTCTTGACGATCGTTGTTAGCGCTAACACGATAAGGGTCCCGTCACGCTCGCGTCTGGAGCTCGCTATGCAAGTGTCCGTCGCCGCTGCCGCCGACCCCCGCCCCAAGTCCGGGCCACCTCGCCCCATCACCTCGTTACGCACCGTCGCGCGTGCCGCGACCCGCCTCCTCACCGCGCTGCGACCGCCCCGCCGTGGCCTCGCGTTGGCCACCGCCGGTGCGCTTGTCGGTGCCGGCGCGGTCGTTCCCGGCACCGCACACGCCGCCGAACCCTGGTCGCCCCGCCCGTCGTACACCTCGACCGACCGGGGTGACGGCACCTACACCGTGCCGCTGCTGCGCTCCGACGTGCCGGACATCAGCGTGGAGCGGGTGCCGGCCGCCGAGAACGACGAGGGCCGGGACATCTACTACATGATCAGCACCACCATGCACCTGAGCCCGGGTGCGCCGATCATGAAGTCCTACGACCTGGTCAACTGGGAGATCGTCAACTACGTCTTCGACCGGGCGAACATCAGCGACTCGTTCTCGCTGCGCAACGGCCAGAACTCGTACGGGCAGGGCCAGTGGGCCTCGTCGCTGCGCTACCACGACGGCATGTTCTACGTCGCCTTCAACACAAACAACCTGGGCGGCGCGTACATCTACCGCACCGACGACATCGAGAACGGCGCGTGGCAGCGTACGGCGCTCGGTCGGGGGCTGCACGACCCGTCGCTCTTCTTCGACCACGACGGCACGCCGTACATCTTCTACGGCAACGGCAACATCAGCGCCGTACGCCTCAACGCCGGGCTGACCGCCATCGTGGCCGAGTACCCGAACGTGTTCACCGCCAACGACTACGCCGGCCAGCCGTTCATCGGCGGCCTCTTCGAGGGCGCACAGTTCTACTACATCGACGGCCACTACTACGCGGTCATCATCACCTGGCCCTCCGGTCAGGGCCGCCAGGTGGTCATGCTCCGCTCACCGGAACTGCTCGGCCGGCACACCGCCCCCGGCGGGGTGAACACCTGGCAGGCGCGCGGCGTGCTCAACTCCAACGGCTTCGCCCAGGGCAGCCTGGTGCCGATCGCCCGCCCCGGCGGCGCCACCGACTGGTACGGCATGTTCTTCCGGGACACCTTCCCGATCGGCCGTATCCCGGCACTGATCCCCGCCACCTGGTCCGACGGCTGGCCGACGTTCGGCACCAACGGCGTGGTGCCGGTCGAGGGCGCGTTCGACAAGCCGATCCGGCTCAGCCCGGCGGAGGAACTGTTCGAGCAGCAGAAGAGCATCGTCGTCTCCGACGACTTCGCCAACGACGCGCCGCACAAGGCGTACATGGACGAGCAGTGGACGATTCCGACGCCACCGGCCGTCGACGAGTCGCTGCTCGGCGTCGAACTGCTGGACAACGCCGGCTTCGAGTCCGACGAGGTGTCGCCCTGGGCCGCGCAGTTCGGTGCGACCCTCGCGCGGGACACCGCCGACCCGGCGACCGGCTCGGCGGCGTTGAAGGTCAGCAACCGTACGCTCAACGGCTCCGGCCCCAATCAGTACCTCGCCGGCAAGCTGCAGCACGGCGTCACCTACACCGTCTCCGCGAAGGTCAAGTACACCTCGGGCCCGAGCAGCATCCGGTTCAACCTGGTCGCCGACTGGGGCACGGGCGTGCAGGTGATGACCTTCGGCACCGTCCCGGCGGGGCAGTGGACCACCGTCACCGGCCAGTACACCCTGCCGGCCTCGGCGAACCTGAGCAACGTCAAGTTCGCCGTGGAGACGCCGTGGGCCAACCCGCAGCCGGCCTCGTCCAGTGTGGAATATCTGCTCGACGACGTGTCGATCATCGGGCAGCCCTCCACCACCGAACATCCGACCGAGGCCGAGATCCGACCCAACGGGTCGCGGCTGGACATGGCCTGGGAGTGGAACCACGCTCCGGACAACCGGTACTGGTCGCTCACCGACCGGGAGGGTTGGCTGCGGCTGACCACCGGCAAGGTGGTGACCGGCGACTACGTCTACACCAAGCTGTCCAACCGGGCCGAGCTGGCCTGGTTCGAGGAGGCCCGCAACACGCTGTCGCAGCGTACGTTCGGCCCCCGGCAGTCCGCCGAGACCAGGATGGACATCTCCCGGATGCGCGACGGTGACGTCGCCGGGCTGGCCGCCTACAACCGGGGCTTCTCGTACGTTGCGGTCAAGCGGGCCGGCGGGGTGAACACCCTCGGCGTGGTCAACCGGGGCCAACCCTTCGCCGTCGACCTCGACCAGTCGACGCTGGAGAACTTCCTGCCCGGCACTACCGTCGCGCTGGGTGATGCCACCGAGGTGCACGTCAAGGCCGACCTGGACTTCGCCGCGCCGACCGGGCAGCTGTGGACCACCTTCCACTACAGCCTGGACGGGTTGACCTGGACGCAGTTGGGCAACCGGGTCGGTCCGCAGGTCCTCGACGGCAGCCTCGCCCACTTCATGGGTCACCGGGTGGGCCTGTTCAACTACGCGACCCAGCAGACCGGCGGCCAGGTCGACTTCGACCACTTCCTGCTCAGTGACACCCTCACCGCGCAGAACCGGCCGTTGGACACCACCGCGCTCGACGCGGCCATCGCGTACGCCGGCACGCTCGACGAGGCGCAGTACCCGGCCGACGCCTGGGCCGCGATGCGGGCCGCGCTCGCCGCCGCGACCACGGCACGGGCCGGCGAGTTCGGCACCCAGAACCAGATCGACGCGCCGGAACGGGCCCTGAGCTACCAGCTCGCCCGGCTCGGCGTGCTGCGCGCCGCCACCGGCGAGCTGCCGGTCACCGTCAGCGCGCAGACCCGGTGCGTCGCCGGCAAGGTCTACCTGGCGGTGCAGGCCCGCAACGACCACGACGGGCCGGTCGACGTGGTCGTGGAGACCGCGTACGGCGAGCGCAGCTTCCCGGCCGTCGCGCCGGGCGCCAACGCGTACCAGCAGTTCACCACCAGGGCGACCGCCATCCCGGCCGGTACCGCGACCTTCCGGGTCACCGGCACGGTCGACGGTCGGGACGTGACCACCGTCCGCACCGCGGATCACGCCGCCACCACCTGCGGCGGCTGACCCCCGAGCTGCCCCGGGGCCGGACCCACGCCGGCCCCGGGGCCCCGTCCCACGTTGAAGGAGGACATTTCGTGACACCACATCTGCGAAGGGCGACCCGTCGCCGGGTCACCGCGATCGCGGCTGCCGGCCTGCTGCTGGCCGGCTTCGTGTCGGCGGCACCGGTCCAGGCCGCCGACACGAACCTCATCGTCAACGGCGGCTTCGAGGAGGGCTTGACCGGCTGGTTCGTCAACAACGGCAACTCCACCGACGCCGCCACGCTCACCCCCACCAGCGACGCCTGGTCCGGTGCGACAGCGGTGCACGTCACCAACCGGGCGACCACCGGCTCCGGACCGATGCAGGACCTCTCCGGCAAGGTCCAGGCCGGCCAGACGTACGCGCTCAGCGCCCGGATCAAGTACGACAACCCGCAGTCACCGGGGACGAAGCAGTTCTTCGCCACCATGCACTACGGCGGCGGCACCTACACCAACCTGGTAAGCGTCACCGCGACCCGGGGCCAGTGGGCGCACTTCAACGGCCAGTTCACCATCCCGGCCAGCCAGGGCGTGTCGACCGCCCGGCTGTTCTTCGAGACGCCGTGGACCAGCAATCCGGCAAGTGACCCCAACCTGCACCTGATGGACTTCACCCTCGACGACGTCTCGGTGGTCGGCGCCCCGCCGCCCCCGCCTGCGTCGAAGACCATCGAGGTGGTCGGCAAGCTGCCCGGCGAGCACAACCCGTTGATCGGGCACAAGTTCGGTGCCGACGGGTACGGCTTCGTCCACGACGGCCGGGTGTACATGTACATGACGAACGACACCCAGGGCTACGCCCCGAACCCGACCACCGGGGTCTCGCCGGGCATCAACTACGGCGACATCAACCAGATCACCGTGATCTCCACGACGGACATGGTCAACTGGACCGACCACGGCGAGGTCCAGGTCGCCGGGCCGAACGGCGTCGCGCCGTTCACCAGCAATTCGTGGGCGCCCGGCATGGCCAAGAAGGTCGTCGACGGCCAGGAGAAGTTCTTCCTCTACTACGCCAACAACGGCAGTTCGAGCAACGTGATCACGGGTGCGTCGCCGATCGGCCCGTGGACCAGCGAGCGCACCAGCACCCTGATCGACGGCCGTACCCCCGGTGCCGAGGCGGTCGCCTGGAAGTTCGACCCGGCGCCGTTCGTCGACGAGGACGGCGAGCCGTACCTCTACTTCGGTGGCGGTCCCGCGTCGACGAGCATGCCGGCGGCCGAGCGGTTCAACAACCCGAAGAACCTGCGCGCGATCAAGCTGGGCGACGACATGGTGTCGACCGAGGGCACCGCGGCCGTGGTGGACGCCCCGGTGGCCTTCGAGGCCGCGCAGGTGTTCAAGCGCGACGGCAAGTACTACCTGTCGTACTCGTCGCACTTCGGCGGCAGTGACTTCGGTGGCAACCAGACGCCGCTGCCCGGCTACCCCGGTGGCGGCCAGATCGGCTACATGATCTCCGACGACCCGATGTCGTGGCCCAAGGAGACCTACGCCGGTGTGCTGTTCCCCAACCAGTCGCAGTTCTTCGGCACCGGCACCGGCGGCAACAACCACCAGTCGGTCTTCGAGTACGAGGGCAAGTACTACTTCACGTACCACGCGCCGACGCTGAACAAGCGGATCAACGGCAACACCACCCAGGGCTACCGCAGCCCGCACATCCAGGAACTGGCCTTCAACGCCGACGGCACCATCCAGCAGGTGGTCGGCACGTACGCGGGCGTCGAGCAGGTCCGGGACTTCGACCCGTACCGGGTGTTCGAGGCGGAGACCTTCGGCTGGAGCAAGGGCATCGCCACCGCCAAGGTCGACGGTGGGTCCGCCGAGTTCGGTGGCTCCGCGCCGAACCTGATCGTCCGTGACATCGACAACGGCGACTGGACGGCGCTGTCGTCGGTGAACTTCGGCGCCGGTGCCGGCACCGTGACCGCCAAGGTGCGCCCGCTGGCGGCCGGCGGCCAGATCCAGGTCCGGCTCGACGAGGTCGGCGGGCCGGTGGTCGCCACCATCCCGGTCGACGGGACGATCGGGGAGTGGACGGAGCTGTCCGCCCAGCTCGACGGTGTCTCCGGCGTGCACGACGTCTACTTCACCTTCAGCGGCCCCGCCGGCACCGACCTCTTCGACCTCGACACCTGGCAGTTCACCGCCGCTGCCGCCGAGTTGCCGGTGACCGCCACCGCGCAGACCCGGTGCATCGGCGGCACCGTGTACCTGGCGGTGCAGGCCCGCAACGACCACGACGGGCCGGTCGCCATCGAGCTGGAGACCGCGTACGGTAAGCGCTCGCTGTCCGCCGTCGCGGCCGGGGCGAACGCCTTCCAGCAGTTCAACACCCGCACGGCGACGCTCGCGGCCGGCACGGCGACGGTCCGGGCCACCGGCTCGATCGACGACCGGACCGTGACCACGACCCACACCGTGAACCACCCGGGCGCCACCTGCGGCGCCTGACACCTACGGGCAGAAACGGAGCATTCGATGGACACAGGCAAACGCAAGCGGCTGCTGGCGGCCGGTGCCGCTGTCGGTCTGCTGGCCGGCGCGGTGGCGGTGGGTTCGCCCGCCTTCGCCGAGCCGGGTGACGAGGCCGGGGTGGAGGTGACCGTCGAGATCGAGGAGATCCGGGAGCCGGGTGTCCTGGCCATGACGGTCGCCGCGGACTCGGTGTCGTTGTCGGAGGACGGGTCGACGCTGTTGGTCCGCCAGTTCACCGGCACTTTGCCGACGGTGACGGTCACCGACACCCGTACGGCCGACGAGGTGCCGGCCGGTGCGGCGTGGGCGGTGTTGGGTAGCGCCACCGATTTCGTCGGTGACGCGGATCAGGCGCCGATCGGTGCCGGTCACCTGGGCTGGAAGCCGAAGCTGATCGACGGTGGCGACACCGGCCTGGTCAGCGAGGGTGAAGAGGTCGTCACCGTGCTGGACGAGCCGACTCAGCCGGGTAACAACGTGGGTCTGGTCGACCAGGAACTGCTGGTCTCGACCTTCGATTCGGGTGCGGTCGCCGGTGGCGAGTACACGGTTGACGCGGATCTGTTCCTGCGGACTCCGGCGGATGTCGAGGCTGGTGCGTACACCTCGACGCTGACCCTGTCCCTGTTCGAGTGAGTCGGTGGGGGCCGCCGCCCGGCGGCCCCCATCCCGGCCGGATCCGGTCGCGGATCGGCGAAACCAACAGGGGCCCGATTACGTCAGATCGGGCATGACAACCTCACGCTACGGGCGACTGGCCGTTCTGCCCCTGCTGTTGCTGGCGTCGGCGGCCTGCGGCCAGCAGGCCGGCGCCGACGGCGCCGGGGACTCCGGCGCTCCCGAGAAGTCCTACTCCGCCGACACCGTGGTGTTCCGGATGGACCACGTCGGCGGGTTCACCACACCCGCCATGCTGGCGACCCGGCTGCCCGCCGTCAGCGTCTACGGCGACGGGCGGGTGATCACCCAAGGGCCGGTCACCCTGGCCTATCCCGGCCCGGCCCTGCCCAACCTCCAGGTCGGCACCATCAGCACCGCCGAGCTGGAGAACCTGATCAAGGCGGCCCGGGAGGCCGGCGTGGGCGGCGTGAGCGACCTGGGCAGCCCGCCGGTCAGCGACGTGCCCTCCACCCGGTTCACCGTCTTCGACGGCACCCGGACCGAGCAGCTGGAGGTGTACGCGCTCGAGGTGGGCGCGGACCCCGGCGCGGGTGCCGGCCAGGGTGTGACCGCCGATCAGCAGGCCGCCCGGGACAAGCTGCGCGCCTTCGCCGAATCCCTGACTGCGGAAACCGGCCCGCTGGGCAAGGCGACCACGGACACCCAGGCGTACGCGCCGACCGCTGTGGCCGCCGTCGCCGAGGACTACGTGACCAACTCCGAGGTCGGCGACCAGCCCGAGGTGGCCTGGCCGGGTCCGGCGCTGCCCGGCGCGGAACTGAGCAAGGACCTGGGCCTGAGCTGCGTCACCGCCACCGGCGACCAGGCCAAGCAGGTGCTGGCCGCCGCCGCGAGCGCCAACGCGGTGACCCCCTGGAGCTCCGAGGGCAGGCAGTGGACCCTCCACCTGCGGCCGCTGCTGCCCGACGAGACCGACTGCGGCGACCTCGCCAGCAAGCGCTGACGACCGATCGGGCGGTCGGGCGCTGACCCGACCGCCCGAGCAGACCTCGACTAGGCTGCACCGCGATGAACCCGCCCTCGCGCATCCTGGTCTACGGAGTTCACGGATCCGGCAAGTCCACCCTGGCCCACCTGCTCGCCCAGCGTCTCGGCCTGCCCTGGTACCCGGTCGACGACCTGCTCTGGGAACCGCGCTGGGTGGAGGTGCCGGTCGCCGTGCAACGCAGCCGGATCGAGGCGATCTGCCGCCGCGAGCGGTGGATCCTCGACGGCGCCTATCACGGCTGGCGGGACGTACCGCTGGCCCGCGCCGACCTGGTCATCGGCCTGGACTACCCGCGCGGGCTCTCCTTCCGGTGGCTGCTGCGGCGCACCATGAACCGGCTCTCCACCGGCGAGATCATCTGCAACGGCAACCGCGAGTCGCTGAGCAGCGTGCTGTCCTGGGACTCCGTGCTGCGCTGGCACCTCACCGAGTACGGCAAGGAACGCCGACGGATGCGAGCCTGGCACCAGGACCCGTCCGGGCCTCCCGTGCTGCTGTTCGACACCCCGCAGGCCCTGGAACGTTGGCTGGCCGGCCTGCCCCGCTGAGCCGCGCGCCGCTCACAGCCCCTGTTCCCGAGCCATGCTGATCGCCTGTGCCCGGTCGGCGACCTGGAGCTTGGCGAAGATGTTGGAGACGTGGTTGCGGACGGTCTTGGTGCTCAGCCCGAACCGCGCCGCGATCTGCGGATTGGTCAGATGCTGCGCGATAAGCGTGAGGATCTCCCGCTCCCGGGCGGTGAGTTCGGGAAAGGCCGGCTCGTTGCGGGCCAGTCCGGCGAAGTAGCCCATCAGTCGGGTGGCGATGGCCGGACCGAAGATCGCCTCACCGTCGGCCACCACCCGTACCGAGCGGATGATCTCCTGTCGACGGGCGCCCTTGAGCACGTAGCCGCGTGCCCCGGCCCGCAGCGCGGCGAAGACCGAATCGTCGTCGTCGGCCATGGACAGGATCAACACCCGCACATGCGGACTCATCCGGACCAGCCGCTCGGTCGCCGCGATGCCGCCCATGCCGGGCATGGTCAGGTCGAGCAGCACCACGTCGGGCTGGAGACGACCCGACACGGCCAGCGCCTCCTCGCCACTGGCCGCCTCACCGCACACCTCGATGTCGGCACTGGTGGCCAGCAACGCCCGCAGTCCCGCCCGGAACGGTGCGTGATCGTCAACCAGCAGTACCCGGATCTGATCCATCGGTCCCCTTCGTGCCGGTGAGCAGGGTAACGGTCACCTCGGTACCGCCACCCGGTGTCGAGGTGACGACGCAGGAACCACCGAGTTCCTCGGCCCGTTCCCGCATCGAATGCATGCCGACGCCGTCGGGTCGGCCCGGCCGGCGACCGCATCCGTCGTCGCGTACCCGAAGGTGCAACATCCCGCTGTCCACCCACAGACGCAGTTCGACCGTGTCGGCCCGGGCGTGCCGGCGGGCGTTGTTCAGCGCCTCCACCGCGATCAGGTACGCGGCGACCTCGGCGGCGGCCGACAGCGGGGGCAGCGCCGCCGGCACGTCGACGAGCACCCGCGGCCCGTCGGCCGGACCGGTCGCGACGTGCGACCGCAGCGCCGCCGCCAGATCCATGGTGTCCAGTGCGGGTGGCCGCAGCCCGTTGACCAGGCGTCGTACGTCGGCCACGGCGGTACGGGCGTCGACCACGATCTCCTCCAGCAGTCGCTGCGTCGCCGTACCCGGCCCGAGTTCCTGAGCCGCCTCGGCGCGCATGGTCAGCCCGGCCAGGGTCGGCCCGAGACCGTCGTGCAGATCCCGCCGCAACCGCCGGCGTTCCTCCTCGCGGGCCAGCACCAACTGTTCGCGGGAACGTTGCAGGTCGGCGGCGAGGGACTGGGCCCGGTCGAGGGTGCGGACCGCCTGCACGGCGACGCCGATGTGTCGGGCCAGGTCACGCAGCAGCCGCAACTCCCGGGCACCGAGCGTGCTCTCCCCGGCCCGGGGACCGAGCAGCAGGTGACCGACCGGCTCACCGGCGGCCAGCGGCAGCCGCACCGGCTCGGCCGGTGGCACTCCCAACCGGTACGACCAGCCGTCCACCGTGGCGATCTCCACGTACGACAGTTGCAGCGCCTCGCGTACGGTCGCGGTGCTGGTGGCGAGGACGGCGGCGGCGTCCTGGGTCTGTTCCAGCCGCTGACCGAGCCGGGCCAGCACCGCGTACGGGTCATCCCGTTCGCCGTACACCAGCAGGTTGACCCGCCGTTGCAGCCAGTGCCGCAGCGGGGCGACGAGCAGCGCGGCCGCCGCCGCCGCGACGAACGAGACCGGCAGGTCGGCCGAGGCGTCGAAACCGGCCCCGAGCAGGCCGACGACCAGCACGTACGTGCCCCCGACGGCCGTCGACAGGGCGACGAACACGGCGGTACGGCTGATCAGCAGATCGATGTCGAACAGCCGGTGCTGCCGGATGGCGATGCCGATCGCGATCGGGATCAGCGCGCCACTGATCCCACCGGCCAGATCCCAGAACACGCTGCCGTACGGGAACAGCCCGGGACGCCCGTCGGTCCACCCGGCCACCAGTCGGGCGGCCACCACCGTGACCGCGAGCGCCACCGCGTACCCGAGCCACTTGACCTGCTGGCGGCGCACCCCGCGGGCGCGGCGGGCCTGCCAGGCGAGCGCCGCGCCCGCCGCCAGGAAGATCAGCGCGCTGGTCAGCGTGGCCGCGCCGGCGGCCAGGTCGGCGACCGGTTGCCAGCCCGCGACACCCAGCGGATTGACCGCGCCGACCGGTGCGACCTGTTCGTTGGCCCCGGGCCGCAGCGCGCCGGTGACCATCGCCGCCGCGCCGGTGACGAGCACCGCCCAGATCGCCGGCCGCCACCTCGGCGACGGCGGCCGACCGTCGGGGAAGAACACCGGGATCAGCGCCATCGCCGCGTTGCCGGGCACCCAGAGCCAGTTCTGCGGCCAGGCCAGCGCGGCGGCCAGCGGCAGCGAGCCGGGCGCCACGACGAGCCCGTGCGCCGCGTACTGGCCGCACGCCTCCTGCAAGGCGAAGCAGAACCCACTGGTCAGGGCCAGCCAGCCGATCGGGTGCTCCGGGCGACGCGCGGCTACCGTAGCGCCGACGACCGCGTTCGTCACCACCAGGAACAGGTGAGTGACGTCGTTGACCGTGGCGCGGTTGAGCACGGCCAGCCCGACGGCGGCGGCGGACAGCAGCAGCGTGGCGACGCACACCGGCCAGGCCGCCCGGCGCGCCCAGCCGAGGCGGACGTCGTGGCCCGGGTGCGTCGGCACGTCGGCCCGCTCGCTGGCCGTGCGGTGGCTGGTCATCGCGCCGCCGACACTAGCCGCCCGGTCCGGCCCGGTGGATCGGGCGACCGGCCCGGCATCTCGAACGTCATGCCGAGCCGGCCGGGGTGATCCGGGCGGTTGCACGCTCAGCTCCGTCGGGGCGCCGTACGTTTACCGAACGCCAGCGCGAGCCCGGCCACGATCGTCCAGATTCCGGCGGGCACCAGCGCGATGTACTGCACCGGCGTCAGCTGGGTGGCGGCGATCAACACGGCGATCACCGCGCTGAAGACCGCGAACCATCGGCTCACCGAACCGTGCCGCAACCCGCCGACCGCGACCGCGCCGGCGGTCAGCCCGATGCCGCCCCAGAGCCAGGGCATGGTGGCGACGATTGTCAACTGCGGGGCGATCACGTCGGGGTCGTACTGCTCGGCCGTGCCGAGGGCGAAGAACAACTCCGTCGAGATGCCGCCGCCGACGAGCAGCCCGACCAGCACCAGCCCGACACCCGTCGCGGCCAGCGCCGGCACCAGGCTGTCGGCCGGCTCCTGTGCTGCCAGGTACCGCCGGAGCCCGGCGGCGAAGACCGCCAGGCAGACGATGGCGACCACGGTCACCACCTGGTGCGCCCAGACGTAGCCGGTGCGCTCGCTCAGTGCGGCGACGTAACCGGCGTTGTCGGCCCGGAACTCCTCAGCCGGTGCGGTGAGCGTGGCCGTGGCGAAGATGCCGACCAGACCGACCAGACCACCGACCGTGCCGAAGATCGCCCAGGCCCGTCTCGGGCGTACGGCCTGCGGTGGCACCTCGGTCGGGCCGGCCGTTGTGGTGGCGGGATACATCTGTGGTTACCTCCTCGGTCTGCGGACACTTCAGCACCGACCCTGCCGACCACCCATCCCGGAGCGCATGGGTCACCCGGTCCCGACCGACCGGGATCTCATCCGGGACACCCGAGGATCCGGCGTGCGGAGTGACCAAGTCGACGCCCGGTTTCGCCCGCCGACCACCGTCCCGGGCGAGATTTCTTCTTGACTCATTCCAGAAAAGCGGCAAGACTGCACGGCATGCCGACCTCCGGGGATCTCGAACAGCTGCTGCGTGACGCGGCGCTGCGCGTGACCCGTCCCCGGGTGGCCGTGCTCAACGCGGTGTACGCGCAACCGCACGCCGACACCGAAACGATCATCACAGCGGTGCGTCGGGATCTGCCCAACGTGTCCCACCAGGCCGTCTACGACGTACTCCGCGCGCTGACCGCGGCGGCCCTGGTACGGCGCATCGAGCCCCCCGGCTCGGTGGCCCGCTACGAGTCGCGGGTCGGTGACAACCATCACCACGCCGTCTGCCGGTCGTGTGGCCTGATCGCCGACGTGGACTGCGCCGTCGGAGCGGCACCCTGCCTCACCGCCTCCGACGACCACCGCTTCGCGATCGACGAGGCCGAGGTCATCTACTGGGGCCTGTGCCCCGACTGTTCGACCGCTCAGAGTTCCTGAACCACCCGTTCCCGCAATCCTGGAAGGATCCCCGTGGCTGAGAAGCACGACGCAGTCGTAGGAGACATGCAATCGGAGGAGAGCGAGGGTCGCTGCCCGGTCACGTCCGCGCGCGCCCCGCACCCCACCCAGGGCGGGGGAAACCGCGAATGGTGGCCGAACCGGCTCAACCTCAAGATCCTCGCGAAGAACCCCGCGGTGGCCAACCCCCTCGGTGCGGACTTCGACTACGCCGAGGCGTTCAAGAGCCTGGACCTGCCCGCCGTCAAGCGGGACATCGCCGAGGTGCTGACCACCTCGCAGGACTGGTGGCCGGCCGACTACGGCCACTACGGCCCGTTCATCATCCGGATGGCGTGGCACAGCGCGGGCACCTACCGCATCAGTGACGGCCGTGGTGGCGCCGGCGCCGGTCAGCAGCGTTTCGCCCCGCTGAACAGCTGGCCGGACAACGCCAACCTGGACAAGGCCCGCCGCCTGCTCTGGCCGGTCAAGAAGAAGTACGGCAAGAACCTCTCCTGGGCCGACCTGATGATCCTCGCCGGCAACGTGGCGCTGGAGACGATGGGCTTCGAGACCTTCGGCTTCGCCGGTGGCCGCGCCGACGTCTGGGAGCCCGACGAGGACGTCTACTGGGGCCCCGAGTCCACCTGGCTCGGCGACGAGCGCTACACCGGTGACCGGGAGCTGGAGAACCCGCTCGCCGCGGTCCAGATGGGCCTCATCTACGTCAACCCGGAAGGCCCGCACGGTAGCGGTGACCCGCTCGCCGCCGCCCGCGACATCCGGGAGACGTTCCGCCGGATGGCGATGAACGACGAGGAGACCGTCGCGCTGATCGCCGGTGGGCACACCTTCGGCAAGACCCACGGCGCGGCCGACCCGAACAAGTACGTCGGCCCCGAGCCCGAGGGCGCGTCGCTGGAGGAGCAGGGCCTGGGCTGGCGCAACACCTTCGGCACCGGCAACGCCGGCGACACCATCACCAGCGGCCTCGAAGGCGCCTGGACGAACACCCCGATCGCCTGGGACAACAGCTTCTTCGAGATCCTCTTCGGCTACGAGTGGGAGCAGACCCGCAGCCCCGCCGGCGCCATCCAGTGGAAGCCGAAGGACGGCGCCGGCGCCGGCACCGTCCCGGACGCCCACGACCCGACGCGCAGCCACGCCCCGACCATGCTCACCACCGACCTCTCGCTGCGGGTGGACCCGGTATACGAGCAGATCTCGCGGCGCTTCCTGGCCAACCCGCAGGAGTTCGCGGACGCGTTCGCCCGGGCCTGGTTCAAGCTGACCCACCGCGACATGGGCCCGATCCAGCGCTACCTGGGCCCGGAGGTCCCCAGCGAGACGCTGATCTGGCAGGACCCGCTGCCGCCGGTGACCCACGAACTGGTCGACGCCGAGGACATCGCCGCCCTCAAGCAGCAGATCCTCGACTCCGGGCTCTCCGTGGCCCAGCTGGTCTCCACCGCCTGGGCGTCGGCGTCGACGTTCCGGGGCAGCGACAAGCGGGGTGGCGCCAACGGTGCCCGGATCCGCCTGGAGCCGCAGAACGGCTGGGAGGTCAACAACCCCGACGAGCTGGCCCAGGTGCTGCGCACCCTGGAGGGCATCCAGGCGTCGTTCAACGCCGCCCAGACCGGTGGTAAGCAGATCTCGCTTGCCGACCTGATCGTGCTGGCCGGCTCGGCCGCCGTCGAGCAGGCCGCCCGCAACGCCGGGGTCGACGTTGAGGTGCCGTTCACCGCCGGGCGTACGGACGCCTCGCAGGAGCAGACCGACGTGGAGTCCTTCGCCGCGATGGAGCCCACCGCCGACGGGTTCCGCAACTACCTCGGCAAGGGCAACCGCCTGCCGGCCGAGTTCCTGCTGATCGACAAGGCCAACCTGCTGAACCTCAGCGCGCCGGAGATGACCGTGCTGGTCGGTGGCCTGCGGGTGCTCGGCGCCAACTACAAGCAGTCGCAGCTGGGTGTCCTCACCGCCACCCCCGGCGTCCTGACCAACGACTTCTTCGTCAACCTGCTCGACCTGGGTACGGCGTGGAAGTCGACCTCCGAGGACGCGAACACCTTCGAGGGCCGGGACCTCGCCACCGGTGAGGTCCGCTGGACCGGCACCCGCGCCGACCTGGTCTTCGGCTCGAACTCCGAGCTGCGTGCGCTGGCCGAGGTGTACGCCAGCGACGACGCGCGCGAGAAGTTCGTGCACGACTTCGTCGCCGCCTGGGTCAAGGTGATGGAGCTGGACCGCTTCGACCTCGCCTGATCCACCCTCGACGCCCAGGTCGGCCCGTCTCACGGGCCGCCCTGGGCGTCACCCTTTCCGGACCTTGCCCTCCAGGGGCACTGCCGTACCAAGATCTACTTCTGCGCGCCGAGCGTGATCGGCGTGCCCAGCTCGGGTAGCGGCTCCAACCAGGCCAGGTGACCGTCGGCGACGGCGATCCTCCGGCTCCCGGCGGCGTCCGTGGCGGTCAGCCCGATGCCGGCCCGACCGGAGGGCGCGACACGGTGGTCCTCCTCCAGCGCGAGGTGCAGCATCGGCCCGTCCGCGGCGAAGGCGGCCACCCCCGCGTCGAAGGCCGGACGTCGGTCGACGGGCACATGGATCCGGGTCGCGGTGTGCACCACCAGACGCGGCAGCCCGGCGGGAAGGGACGCCGCGACCTCGGCACCGATGTCCGCGACGTCACCACGCACCACCCGCGGCGGATCGTCGGCCACCATCCGCATCGCCTCGGCCAACAGCGCCGCCTGATGCGCGTTCTCCGGCCACACCAGCGCGCGGAGCCAGGCCCGGTCCTCGGGGTCGGTGAGATCGGGCGGATCGAGGTCGACCCCCACGACATCGGCGACGACCGGCAGCCGGTCAAGATCGGGCAGCAGCCGGCCGTCCGGCACGTCGGCCCGGATGTGCACCCGACTTCCGCCGCGAGCTGACCATCGGCCACCGGACACAGAGTCGCCCACAGTGCTGTCGCCCACGCCCACGCCCACGCCGACGGCGCTGTCGCCCACGCCCACAGTGCTGTCGCCCACGCCGACAGTGCTGTCGCCCACGCTGAAGGCGTACCGGTCGGCGCGCAGGTTCAGACCCGCACTGCACCCCACCTCGACGACGCAGACCGGCGCCGCCGTGGCACGGCGCAGCAGCGCCAACCCGAGCCGGGTCACCAGGGATCGCTGCACGTGGTTGGTCTGCACCAGCCGGGTGGCCAGGATCGCGGCGATCCGGTCGGCATGCGTGCGACAGAACCGGGTGAAGGCCCGCCCGGTGTCCGCGTCGACCGGCCGGGCCCGTCCACCGACGACCGACGGATAGTACGCGGCGAGCGGATCGACCACGCCGCCCAGCAGCAACTGGTGCACGGCACCGAAGAGCGCGAACGTCGGCTGCTGACCCGGCCGGGTGCGCGACGCCAACTCGACCAACGCTGGCTCGTCCGCCACCACGGCGAGCAGATGCCGGTACAGCGGCGAACTGTCGAACCCCCGCGCCGTCCGAAACACCTCCGCCGTCCCTCCACCCCTCATTCCTCCGACTCTATCCATCCACCACCGCGGATCTTGGTACGAAACCGTCCTCATAGGGGCGCTTTCGTACCAAGATCTATCTGCGGCGTTGGGGTGCGGGATGGGCGTCGGTGGCTAGAGGTTGCGCTTGTTGAGCAGGCGGTTGGGGGTGCCGGAGAGGCTGCCGCCGACCACGCCGGTGGTGGCGTTGTTGACGATCCAGTTGTGCACGGTGGCCTGGCTGGCGTCGCCGTAGGTGGCCTTGTAGAGGGCGGCGACGCCGGCGGCGTGCGGGGTGGCCATCGAGGTGCCGTTCAGGCTGGAGGTGGTGGAGGTGGGGTACGTCGAGACGATCGCCGAGCCGGGGGCGTAGATGTCGACGCACGAGCCGGTGGAGGAGTAGCTGGCGCGGGCGTCGGTGTTGGTGGTGGCGGCAACCACGAGCGTGGCGGTGAGGTTGCGCGGCAGCCGGTCGCACGAGTTGCCGCCGGTGTTGCCGGCCGAGGCGGCGAGGAAGACGCCGCTGTTCATCATGTTTGTCAGCGCGGTGGCCAGGGTGGCGCTGTAGGTGTAGTTCCAGGAGGCGTTGGCCACGGCCGGCTTGTTGGCGTTGCGGGTCACCCAGTCGACCGCGCCGACGGCGGCGGACAGGGTGCCGCCACCGCCACAGTTCAGCCACTTCACGCCGTACAGTCGGACGTTCTTGGCCACCCCGTGGCTGGTGCCGCCGATGGTGCCGGCCACGTGCGTGCCGTGGCCGTTGCAGTCGGTGTTGTTGGTGTCGATCGCGTTGTACGCGAACGTGGCCCGGCCGCCGAAGTCCGGGTGGTTGGCCTGGATGCCGCTGTCGATGACGTAGGCGTGCACGCCGCTGCCCGTCGAGGTGTAGGTGTAGCTGCGCGACAGCGGCAGGTTGGTCTGGTCGATGCGGTCCAAGCCCCAGGAGGGCGGGTTGCTCTGGGTCGCGTCGATCACGTCGTACTGGATGACGTCGCGTTCGATGCTCAGCACGTTGGCGTTGTGCGACAGTTCGGCGACCTGCGCGGCGGTGAGTCTGGCCGCGAAGCCGTTGACCGCCCGGCTGAAGTAGGCGGTGGGAGTGGTGCGCAGCGCCCGGCCCGGTGCGGTCGCGTCGGTGCCCGGCTTCATGGTGACGACGTACGCCCCGGGGATGACCGCGACGTCGCCGGCCGCCTGCGGGGTGAAGATCGGCACGGCGGTGGCCCGGTAGGGGCCACCTGCGGCCATCGCTGGCTGCGGCAGGGTGAGCAGGGCGGCGACGACGGTGCTCGCGGTGATGCCGGCGGCGGCCGCGACGCGGCGCAGGCGCACTGGACGTGCTTGTGACACGAAGCCTCCTCAGGGCGGACCCTCCGATGTGGAAAGTCGCTGACGCTGAGAGGAGGCTATATAGACATGCGCCTACATATAAGACGACGGATGTTACGGATTGATGTCGCCTCGCCGCAGGCAGGTGTCACAGCGCCTTGCTCGGGACGCCCGGCTCGTCGGCGAGCCGGGACGCCTGCCGGCTGAGGGTGTCGACCTGCTCGTGCAGCCGGCGTACGACGCTCTCGTCGTCCGCCCGCACCGCCGTGACCTCGTCGAGCAGTCGGGTGTAGTCACTGGCCAGCCGCAGGTACGCCGGCTGTGCCTTTGTCCCCAGACGGCCGCCGAACCGCTGGTCCAGGTCGACGATCTGCTGGGCCAGCGCGGCCGTTGCCGCGGTGAGGGCCGCACGCCCGTCGACGTACCCGGCGCGGCGGGCCTGCCGGGCATGGGCGAGCCGGCCCGCCCGCCGCCCGATCAGCCAGAGCCCTGCCGCGCCGGCGACGACACCACCGGCCGCCGCGCCCGCCAACAGGTATCGGGGCAGCGACGGACTGATCGTGCGCGCTCCGTCGGGTACGGTGCCGGCCCGCACCAGCAGGTCGTAGTTGAGTGTCACCACCTTCAACGCCTCCAGCGGCTGATCGACGAAGGCGTCGATACCCCGGCTGATCGTCGTCTCCATCACCACCGCCCGACCGAAGTCCCGGTTGTCCCGCTGGGGAAAGCGGGAACAACCGTAGGTGTCCCACTCCTGCCCGTCCCGGCTGACGACAAGCACGAGGGTGCCCGACGCGGCCCGCTCGGTCTGCTTGCAGGCGGCCCGCAGATCGTCATCGGGCGCCATCAACAGGACGACAAGCCGACGGTTGCCGATGATCCGCTCGGCGGCGGGCCGGTCCAGGTCGACGCCCGGCGCGACGTACACCGACGACGCGCGGACCTCACGGGCGATCGGACCGTCGAGAACCCCACCGGACCACAACGCCCACCCGGCCAGCACCAGGGTGGCCAGCACGGCACCGCCGAACGTACTGCCGAACAGGCCACCGAGCAGGCGGCGGAGCGTGGCGGTCACGACAACCTTCCCTGGAGGTAGCTGGCCGGCCGGTAACTGGCGATACCCACCATCCGGGCGGTCTCGTCCAGCTCGGCCGTCGCCTCGTCGAGCAACTCCCACACGTGCCGGGCGGGCAGCCCGTCGTCCAGTGCCGCGCGGGCGGCCTGCAGCTTGCCGATGCCCCGGGTCAGGGCGGGATTGCTGCGGGCGTCGGTCAGCAGCGACACCTCGACGGCGAGCGCGGTGAGCCCGGCCAGCCGGGCCGCCCCGGCACCGTGACGGGCCCGGCCCGAAACGCCGAGCGCACCCGAGCGGCGCAGCGAGCGGGCCGACAACACCAGGAACCCGGCCACACAGCCGGTGAAGATCCAGGGCAGCGCCGGCAACGCCACCCGCAGCGGGTCCAGCGGCCGGTACGGCAGCGGCCGGTCGAACAGGCCCGCGTACCGGATGTCGGTGACCTTGCCCAGGTACGCGCCGAGCACGTTGCGCTGGGGGTAGTCGTACCGGCTGAGTCGGCTGCCGAGCTGGGCGTAGAAGCTCACCGCGGCCAGGTCGGCGAACTCGGCCGCCGCCGGACCGTGGTACTCGATCCAACCGCCGTACAGCACCACGATCGGCTGGTCCGGGGCGAGTCGGGTCAACGCCGGACCGTACGCCGGCAGCGGCTCGCCGTACGGCTGCGCGGGCAGGGCCACGTACCACGCCCCGTCGGGGAAGGCGGTCCGCGCCACCTGTTCGGGCACCCCGTCGAGGGTGGCGCCCCGGCCGACGTGGGACCCGCCGGTGCGCAGGTCGGCCAGGACGGTTGCCAACTCCCGTTCCGACGGTTCGCGCCACCGCAGGTCGTCGCGCTCCGCCGGGGCCGGCGCCTTGCGCAGTCTGGCGATGAGCGCGGTCAACTGGTCTGTCACGTCGTGGGTGGCGAACTGCGCCCGCCAACCGGCCACCGTGTCCGGGGTGGACACCAGGCCGCCGCCGCTGACCTGCGTGCCGATCACCCGTACGGTGGCGTTGTCGACCTTCCGTACGCGGTCGTGTTCGGCCTCGTCGAGGCCGGGCGGCGCGACCAGGATCCGGATGTCGGCGTCGCCGATCGCCTCGCGTACCCGCTGCTCGTCCCAGCGGGCGACGGCACCGGGCAGCCGCACCACCGAATCGGTGGCCACCAGGGTGGTCATTTCCTGCGTCGACGGCACGGTGGCGTCGCTCAACTCGCCGGCCGAGCCCTCCTCGATGCGCACCGACGACGACGGCGACTGGCCGTAGCTGACCTCGATGCTCTGCCGCTGGGCCAGCACGAACACCACCAGGACGAGCACCGCTACGACGAGCAGCACCCAGCGCAGCAGGTGAAGGTGCCGCGACAACCGGGCCCTCACGACTGCGACCGCCACAACCGGTCGGCCTGCCGGGCGTGCTCGGTGGCGACCTGCGCCGCCGCGGTACCGCCGCGTTCGGCGGCCAGCAGCTCGGCGCGGGCCAGCAGCCGATCGGCCTCGGGCAGCCGTACGGCCGCCGCGTCCCGACTGACCGTGGCGCTGTCGATCGCCGCCCGCGCCCTCGACCAGGCGACCCGGGTCGCTCGGGTGCGGGTACGCAGGCGGGGCAGCAGGGTGGTGACGATCCCGGCGGCCAGCAGCAACACGCCACCGACCAACCAGATCAGCAGGGATGGTGACATGTGCTCCCACCGTCCGAGGGGTTCCGGTACGGGTACCTGTCTAGCCCAACCGCGCCAGAGCGGCCACGCCAGCCCCCTGCCCGACGGGGCGCAACGCGGGGTGCTCCGGCGTCGAGGCGTCGTAGAGTTCCACCATGTCGGACATCGTCGAGTTGCTGGCCTCGCCCGCGCACCGGTTCGTGGGCCGACCCTCCGACGGCCCGGCACCCGCCCCGCCGGGGGAGTTGGTCGGGCAGGTCGACCTGCGGGCGGAACTGGGCATCGTGGGGGACCGCTACTTCGGCAAGCCCGCGCACCGCGAGGCGAGCGTGACCGTGATCGCGGCCGAGTCGCTGCCGCCGGGCACCGGCCTGGCCCAGGTCCGCCGCAACATCCTGACCAGCGGCATCGCCGTGGACGAACTGGTCGGCACGGTGCTGGTGCTGGACACGGGGCAGGGACCGGTGCGACTGCGGGTGAACCGCCCCGCCCACCCGTGCGCCTGGATGGACGTCACCGTCGGCCCCGGCGCCTGGCGCGGGCTGCGCGGCCGGGGCGGCGTACGCTGCACCCCGCTCACCGACGGCGTGCTGCGGGTCGGCCCGGTCGACGTACAGATCGAACGCGCCTAGCTCAGTCCGGGCCCCGTCGGCCGTGCGGCTGTGGCAGCATGGCCGCGTGCTGATCTACAAGATCCTGCTGCCCGACGAGTGGGCGCAGTTCCAGGCCGCCGGCCTGTTCGACGGTTCACCGTTCGACCGGGACAGCGGTTTCATCCACTGCTCGTCGCGGACACAACTGCCCGCCACGGCGAACCGCTTCTTCGGCGAGCAACCACAACTGGTGGTCGTCGCGCTCGACGCCGACCGGTTCGGCGACACGCTGCGCTGGGAGAAGGCGTCGGACGGCGGGGTGTTTCCCCACGTCTACGGGGTGTTGCCGGCAGACGCCGTGACCGGGGTCCACCACGTCGCGGGCGCGGCACGCATCGACGAGGATGTCCCTCCCGCATAAGCCGGACGACCACCTGCGTGAACGCCAGGTCGCTCGTCACGTCAGGGACTGTGCGACCTCGACCGCCTCGGTGAGGGTGAACGCGCCTTCGAGGCGGTAGGTGACGTCGTCCCGCTCCCAGATCAACGTCTCCGCCGCCAGACGGGCGCTCTCTTCGCGCACCACGCCGGAGCGGTCCACGTAGGACACCGGGTGCGGAGCGTCGATCCATACCGCCTGCCGCCCGTCGACGAACGTCCACTCCGCTCCCGCTCCACCGGCCTGCTTGAAGAAGACCGGATTGAGCTTCCCGTCGAAGGCGTCCAGCCGCACCGCACCGCCCTGCCAGAGCACTGTCACCACCCGGTGCCCACCGCTGCCGTCGGGGTCGGCGACAAGCACCCGCTCGGGTGGTCCCAGGGCCGCGGGCAGCCGGATCGGGAAGCGCACCGCCTGCTGGGCCTGCGTCAACCCGGCCGGGTGCTGCGCAGGCAGCGGGGACGGGGACGCGGTCGGCAGCACCGGCTCCGGCGAGGTGCTGATGGTGATCCCGGCGAAGCGCAGCAGCCCGGTCACCGCGTCGGCGAGCGCCGCCCGCCCGGGAGGCAGCACCGCGACCAGCAGCGTGACCAGTGCCGCCACCACAGCGTACCGCCAACGCCGCCGCCTCCCGACGGCCCGCAGGCGCGGCGTGCGGATCTGGAAACGCGGCGGGGAGGTCGCGGTGCGTTCGGCGGTCAGGCGGGCGCGGACCTGGGCGGTCACGTCCGGCGGATCGGGGGTCTCCAGCCAGGCGGACAGTTCCCGCAACTCCCGGTCCAGGTCAGCCACGGCTGAGTTCCTCGACGTCGAGCAGGCCACGCAGCTTCGCCAGGGCGCGGGAGGTGCGTGACTTCACGGTGCCCCGGGCCCAGCCGAGCATGGCGACCGTCTCGTCCTCGCTGAGGTCGAGGAAGTACCGGCAGACGATCACCTCACGATCCCGCTCGGGTAGCTGCCGCAGTGCCTGAACCAGGGCGTTGCGTCGTTCCTCGGCGAGGACGGCACCGACCGCGCCGTCCTCGCCGGCCTCCGAGCCCGGTGCCACCCGGGCGGCCCGCAGCACCAGGCCGGTGCGACGCTCGCGGGAGCGGTGCAGGTTACGGGTCTCGTTCGCGACGATGGCCAGCAGCCAGGACCGGAACGACGAGTCACCGCGATAGTGGGACAACTTCCGGTAGCCCTTCACGAACGCCTCCTGGATGACGTCTTCGGCCTCCGTGCCCGCGCCGAGCAGCACCGCGGTCCGGTACGCGGACGCGGTGTGCCGGGCGACCAGGAGTTCGTACGCCTCCAGGTCGCCGGCCTGTGCTCGGGTGACGAACTCCCTGTCGTCCAGTGCTACCTCCGATGGCATCACCCCTACTGACACCGGCCGACCCGGACGGGTTCCACCTCTCGTCGACGGAACCCGAACCTGCTCCGGCGGTGTCATCCGGTCATGACTGCCACACCGATGATGTCGCGCCGTACTCTGCTGGCCGCCCTTGGTGCCGTAGGGGCCGCCACGCTGACCGGCTGCGAACCGGACGGTGGCCGGACGGCGGAAACGCTGCCGGACCCGCTGCTTGTGGAACTCGACGGTGGGCTCGCCGTGTTGCGCGGCGCTGCGCCGCAGGTGCTCCCGCACGCGATCGCCACCGCCGACGCACGGTTCATCCACGCCACCGCCCCGGACGGCGACGACACCGCGCTCTGGCGCATCGATGTCGGCACCGGCGCGGCCTCCGAGCGGGTCCGGCTGCCGGGCCGGTGGGTGCCGCAGACCGTCTCCACCGACGGTACGCAGGTGGCGTTGACCACCGAGGAGGTGAGCGCCACCAAGGAACGCCCGGCGGGGCGTACGGAGACGCCGGTGCTGATCGCCGACGCCGGTGGCGTACGGCGGCGGTTACGGCTGCCGGGCAACGTCGTGCCGGAGGCGTTCACCACCGACCACACCGGCCTGTTCGTGCTGGAATGGTTGCCACCGCACGCGCCCGACCGGTACCGGGTCCGGGTCGTGGACCTCGACAGCGAGGTGTCCGGCCCGCTGTCGACCCGGCTCAAGGAGGCGATCCCGGCCGGCGCGGAGGAGGAGATGCGCGGCGACGGGCGGCAGGCGGTGCTCGCTGCGGACCGTCGGGTGCTCTACACGCTCTACACCCACCAGCCCGACCACCAGCACACCCGGGACCGGATCAGTGGGCGGCCGGGCAGCGACGTGCACGCCTTCGTGCACACCCTGCACCTGGAACAGCGGTGGGCGTACTGCGTGGATCTGCCGCACCCGTTCGGGCACGGGCCGGCCGAGGGCCACGCCATGACGATCTCCCCGGACGGCACCCGGCTGCTGGTGGTCGACGTCGGCTCGGGCATCGTCGCGGACATCAGCACCGAGGAGCTGACCGTACGCCGGACGGCCGCGATCACCGGCGGTGCCGGATCGGCGTACGCGGTGACCGACGGTGACCGGCTGTTCGTCGCCGCCGACGCCTCCGTGGTCGTCTGCGACCTCGCTGACCTCGGTGGCGGCGTCGAGTTGACGACGGGGGAGCGGATCAACGGGCTGCTGCTCAGCCGTGACGGCAGCCGACTCCACGTGGCCGGGCCCACCGCGCTGAGCTGGCACGACTCGACAAGCGGCAGGCAACTCGGCCGGCTCGCCGTGCCCGGCCTGACCGGTCTGCGGGGCCTGGCGTAGCGCAGCAGCGCCCACCGAGGCGGTGGGCAGGGAAGACGGACCATCGGGACGAATCCGTCCGCCCCGGCTGATCCACAGCGAGTCGGTCATCGTACGTTAGAAGGACCGACGAGCGTACTGTCGGTAGTCGCCGCCGAAAGGAAGGACAGCCCTATGCCCTCTGCCCTGATCGCCGACAACCTGGGTCGTGCACTGGACGACCTGGTCGACCGGGTGCCGGGCGCCCAGTTCGCGGTGGTGCTCTCGCCGGACGGCATCATGCTTGGCGCATCCCGGGGCATCGACGGTGAACTGGCCGAGCAGTTGTCCAGCATGGTCTGTGGGCTTCAGGCGTTGGGCACCGCCGCCGCCCGGGTGTGCGGCGAGGGCGAACTGCACCAGGTGGTGATCCACATGTCGCGGGCCTTCCTGTTCCACGCCACCACCGGCAACGGGGCGATCCTCACCGTCGGCATCGACGCCGAGGCCGAGGTCGGCGACATGGCGTACGAGGTCGCCATGTTCGTCGCCCAGGCCGGCGACCACCTGCCGGTCTATCTGGAACCGGCCGTCGCCGACGCCTGACCCGGCCCCGGTCACTCGTACGGCGGGACCGGGTTGGCCACCTGCCACAGTTCGGCCGGCAGGTGCGTGATCACGTCGTCGTACTCGTCGGCGGTGGTGGCGGCCCGGATGGTGTCGAGAACCGCCCGGATGCCCGCCTCGGCCAGTTCCGGGTCGACGTCGGCCCGCCCGCCGACGCGCTGCACGAACACGTCCAGCCCGAACCGCTCGGCGTCCTCGTGCGGGGCGAACGTGTACGCCCGCAGCCCTTCGGGAAGTTGGTCGGCGAGTTCCCGGGCCTGCCCGCCGTCGATCCGCTCGGCCAGGGTGGTCAGCGTGGCCCGCGCGATGGCGGTCGCCTGCTCGGCCGACGCCCCGGTACGGCTCGCCACGGAATCGATGAACTCGTTGTCGTCCACCTGGCCGGCCCCCTTCTCGCTGCGGATGCGGCGTGTACCCGCACAGCGGCTCAGCAAACGGCGGCCGAGGGCGGTCACCGGCCTGGTGGATCTTCCGGAAGCACCTTGACGCATCCAGGAATATCGTTACGATCTGCGCAATGCGACGGCACCGCGACCAGGTGCGGATGAGCACCCCCGATCCGACCGACGTCCATCCCGCGTGGCTGCCGGACGAGGCGTGGCGCGCCATCGGCGTCCGCCGCATCCTGGTCTGCGGGGAGGGGGCCCTCGTCGACACCGTTCAGGCCGAGGTCGAGCGGGCCGCCGACCGGTACGGCGGCACGGCGCGGCGGAACCCCACCGAGGCCGACCTGCCACCGGCGGACCTGGTGCTCGCGTTGACCGACGCACTGCCCCCCGACAGCTCACCCGCCACCGAACCCGGCCCGCCCGAGACGCTCACCGCCACCGCCACCGCCACCGCCACCGCTGTCGCCACCGCGATCGCACAGCTCGGCACCGCGACGGCGCAGCTCGGCGAATCGCTCGGTGTCGAGGGGTTCGCCCTGGCTCGGCACGCCGGGGTGACCGTGGTGCTGGCCGACGCGCCCGCCGGGCTGCTCTACGGGCTCTTCGAGCTGGTCCGGCTCGGGGAGGCGGCTTTCGGACCGACACACCCCGTCCGGGTGCATCGTCCGGTCATGGCCCGACGGATGCTGGATCACTGGGACAACGTCGACGTGCACCCGGTGATGGGGCAGGTCGAGCGCGGCTACGCCGGCGGATCGATCTTCTGGCAGGACGGTCGACCCCGTGGGGACGTCGCCCGGGTCACCGCGTACGCCCGGCTGCTGGCCGCGTGCGGGATCAACGCCGTGTCGGTGAACAACGTGAACGTGCACGCCATCGAGGCACGGTTGCTGACCGAACGCCTCGACGACGTCGTCGACCTGGCCGATCTGCTGCGCCCGTACGCCATCCGGGTGCATCTGGCGGTGACCTTCGCCGCCCCGGTGGTGCTCGGCGGCCTGCCCACCGCCGATCCGCTCGACCAGGCGGTGCGTGACTGGTGGGCCGAGACCACCGCCCGGGTGTACGCCCGCATCCCCGACTTCGGCGGCTACCTGGTCAAGGCCGACTCGGAAGGCCAACCGGGCCCGTTCAGCTACGGTCGTGACCACGCCGACGGGGCGAACCTGCTGGCCGAGGCGCTGGCACCGTACGGCGGGGTGGTGCACTGGCGGGCCTTCGTCTACAACCACCGGCAGGACTGGCGCGACCGCTCCACCGACCGGGCCCGCGCCGCCTACGACCACTTCGCGCCGCTGGACGGCCGGTTCCGGGACAACGTGATCGTGCAGGTCAAGCACGGGCCGATGGACTTCCAGACCCGCGAGCCGGTCTCCCCGGTGATCGCCGCGATGCCCGGCACCCGGCTGGCCGTGGAGTTCCAGGTCACCCAGGAGTACACCGGCCAGCAGCGCCACGTCTGCTACCTGGCCCCCTGGTGGAGCGAGATCCTGCGGTTCGCTCCCTGGGGCGACGACGGGCGCACCGTCGCCGACGTGGCGGCCGGCGGCGGTGGCCTGGTCGCCGTCTCCAATGTGGGTGACGACCGGTTCTGGACCGGGCACCCGCTGGCCCAGGCCAACCTGTACGCCTTCGGCCGGCTCTGCTGGAACCCCCGGCTGCGCCCGCAGGAGGTGCTCGACGAGTGGATCGACCTGACCTTCGCCCCGGACGCCCGCGTCGACCCGGAGCTGCTGCGCCGCACCCTGCACGAGATCATGGACGACTCGTGGCGAACCTACGAGCGGTACACCGCGCCGCTCGGCGTCGGCTTCATGGTCCGACCCGGCCACCACTACGGTCCCGACGTCGACGGGTACGAGTACACCCCGTGGGGCACGTACCACTTCGCCGACCGGGACGGCGTCGGTGTGGACCGTACCCGCGCCACCGGCACCGGCTTCACCGGCCAGTACCCGCCCCCCTGGTCCGAGCTGTACGAGTCGATCGACACCTGCCCCGACGAGCTGCTGCTCTTCTTCCACCACGTGCCCTACGGCCACCTGCTGCACAGCGGCAGCACGGTCATCCAGCACATCTACGACACCCACTTCGAGGGCGTACGCGAGGTCGAGGCGATGTGCCGGCGCTGGGAATGGCTCGCCCGGCTGGTCGACCCGGCGGTGCACGCCCGGGTCACCGAGCGGCTGGCCGAGCAGGTGCGCTGCGCACGGGAGTGGTGTGACCAGGTCAACGCCTACTTCCACCGCAAGTCCGGCATCCCCGACGCCCACGGCCGCGCCCTGCACTGACCGTCCGCCCGCCCGTGCGGCGCTGCGCTGCTTGACCGGCTGGCATAGCGTGTTCCTTCGATCGCCTGTCCAAGCCAGACGAATCCGGGAAAGAGGCTGTTGCATGTCAGTGTGGAAGAGGCCCGCGGTGTTGGCGGTCTCCGTCGTCGCGGCCGCGGTGTTGACCGCTTGCGGCGACACGAAGTCCGACGGGGGCGCCGACGCGCCCGCCAGGTCCAGCGCGCTGGAACTGCTCGCCACCGATCTCAAGGGCTCGTTGCAGAAGACGGTCGAGGCCACCGAGAAGAGCGACTCGGTCACCCTGACCGTGCAGGGCAGTGTGGGCGGCGAGAAGATCTCGATGACGGGCGCGGTGGACCTGCGCGACCCGATCAAGGCCGAGCTGACCACCACCAGTTCGGAGAACCAGACCGTCACGGTCCGGATCATCGACGGGGTGATCTTCGTCGAGGTCCCGGCGGATCAGCGGGACAGCATGGACGGCAAGAGCTGGATGAAGATGGACCCAGCCGCGGGCGGCGGGCAGCAGGGCTTGGAGTTCAGCAAGCAGTTGGACGACGTCGACCCGACCAAGCAGGTCAAGACGCTGCTCGCCAGTGAGGGCGTCACGGTCGTCGGCGAGGAGACGCTGGACGGCACCCGTACCGTCCACTACACCGTCACCACGCCGTTGGCGAAGTACCTCGACCAGGTCGACGCCAAGCTGCGTCCGGCCGTCGAGGGGCAGTTGACCGAGCAGGGCGTCAAGGAAATCAAGATCGACCTCTGGGTCGACGAGCAGTACCGGCCGCGGCGGGCAGGCGTGGTGATGGGTGAGATGAGCGACCTGACGATCGACTACACCGACTATGGCAAGCCGGTGACCGTCGAGACGCCGCCGGACGCGGAGACCCTCGACCTGGCCAAGATGATCGCGGATATGCAGAACCCGGACAACAACTGACCTCTCCGGGGGCGGTGGGCGAGACCCACCGCCCCGGCCCGTCAGCGGCGGGTGGCGAGGACCACGCCGGCCAGGCAGAGCGCGCCGCCCAGCAGCGCGAGCGGTACCGGCACCTCGCCCAGCAGCATCCAGGACAGTGCGACGGTCACCGGCGGCACCAGGTAGGTGGCCGCGGTGGTGCGCCCGGCAGTCCAGCGGGACAGCACGTAACCCCAGGTGAGGAAGCCGATCGCGGTCGGGAACACGCCCAGGTAGAGCATGCCCAGGGTGGCCGACGTCGGCGCGGCGGCGAGTTCGTCGAGCAGCGCGGGCGTGAACGGCAGCAGGGCGATCGTGCCGGCCAGCGCGCCGATCCAGGTCATCGTCACCGCGTCCACCCGGGCCAGCAGACGCTTCTGCAGGAGCACGCCGAAGGCGTACAGCACGGCGGCGAGCACCGCCAACGCCACGCCGAGCTGATCGACGTGCCCGGTGAAGCCGGTGGCCGCGATCAGGGCCACGCCGACGAAGGCCACCGCCACCCCGACACCGAGCCGCCCGGTCAGTCGCTCACCCAGCACCAGGGTCGCGGCCACCGCGACCAGGATGGGGGCGACCGCCACCAGCAGCGCCGCGGTGCCGGCGTCGACCAGCCGCTCCGCGCCGTTGAGCGCCACGTTGTACCCGCCGAACCAGGCGACGCCCCAGACCGCGACGAGCCCCAGGGTCGCGCCCCGCGGCCGACGGGTGCGGGCCGGTACGGTGGATCGCCGACGTCGGGCGGTAAGCGCCACGAACCCGCTCAGCGCGACGGACGCCGCCAGCATCCGGCCCAGTGCCATGGCGCCGGGGGAGTAGTCGTGTCCGGCGAATCTGATGCCGACGAAGGCCGACGCCCAGAGCAGCACCGTGGTCCCGGCGGCAGCGATGACCGGCCAGGAGCGACCTGCTCCGGTCGGCGGGGCGGGCGGCATCGCGCGCTCGACGTGGGCCCCGGAGGGGGCGGGCATCTCCAGACTGGTCATAGGGCCGATTCTGGTCCCGTCGACATTTCAGTACCAGCGACGATTTCTTCACGACGATTAAGTCCGGCTTTATAGTTGTCCGGTGCTCGACGTTCATCGCCTCCGGATCTTCCGCTCCGTCGTCGCCTCCGGGTCGGTGCAGGCCGCCGCCGTCAACCTGGGCTACACCCCCTCCGCCGTCAGCCAGCACCTCACCGCGCTGCAACGCGAGACCGGCCTCGCCCTGTTCGCCCGAGCCGGTCGCGGCATGCGACCGACCGCCGCCGGGCATGCCCTCGCCGCCGAGGCGGATCGGCTGCTCGCCCGCGTCGGCGAGGCCGAGTCACTGATCGCGGACCTGCGCGCCGGCCGCACCGGCGTGCTCACCATCGCCTACTTCGCCTCCGTCGGCGCCGCGTGGATGCCGTACGTGGTGCGCCGGATCAGCGCCGAACTGCCCGGGGTACGGCTCAAACTGGAGTTGCGTGAGGAGATCCCCAACACCCGGGAGGAACGCGCCGACCTCCAGCTGGTGGTCGCGCCCCGCAGCTTCGACCCGGGCTCCGGCTTCACCGCCCACCACCTCGTCGACGACCCGTACGTGGCGGTGCTGCCGGCCGGTCACCGCTTCGCCGACCAGCAGGAGGTGGAGTTGGCCGCCCTCGCCGAGGAACGCTGGGTGGACAACGACTTTGCCCGCGGCTGGTGCCGGGCCAACCTCATTGAGGCCTGCACCGCGGCCGGGTTCACCCCGACCTTCGGTGTGGAGGCGCACGACTACCCGACCGCACTGGCGTTCGTCGAGGCCGGCATCGGTCCCACGGTGCTTCCCGCGCTCGGCGCGGTGCGGCTGCCCGACGGCGTGACCCGGGTCGGGCTGCTCCGTCCGACCCCGGTCCGGTCGATCCACCTGGTGATCCACGACGCCGTCGAGCACACCCCGGCGGTGCGCATCGCGATCGCCGCGCTCCGGCAGGTCGCTACCGGGCCCGTTCAGTGATCAGTCGCCGTTCGACCGGGTGAACTCCTGGCGGATGGCGGTGGTCATCGGCTCACCGCCGCGGACCAGGGCCAGGGCCAGCACCGAACCCAGCGCGGCGAGCACGGCCTCCGAGGTGACCAGGGTCAACACCACCGCCGTGACCAGCAGCAACGCGGTGCCCACCGCCACCGCAGGGGTACGCAGCACGAAGTATCCGGCCAGCCGGAGCACGTCGCGCAGCCGGAAGGCGAACAGCGAGGTGATCACCAGCGCGTTGACCCCGACCACGGCCACCCCGGCGGCGACAAGCATCAGCGGCGCCACCCACCAGCGGGGCAGCCCGACCGCCGTCAGGTTGACCAGGTTGATCGCGAGCAGGGCCAGCCACATCAGCATCGGCACCCAGACCAGCAGTGATCCCACCAGGTTCAACCGGTAGCCGCGCCAGAACAGCCGGGCCGGGTGCAACTCGGTCAGGTCGAGACGCTGATGGTGCAGCGTGTACAGGGCGGCGGACAGGGCCGGGCCGAGCGGCACCGCGCAGACGGCGACCAGCGGCAGGTTGCTCACGTGCCGTTCCAGGGCGAACAACGCGACAAGTCCGGGTGCCGCGCAGACCAGCAGCAACACCTCGACCACCAGCAGCGTGTAGACAAGCGCGGCCACCCGCGACAGCGGCCCCGCACCGAACTCGCGTCGGGTCGCCGTACTCATGACGGCCCTGCCGTGACGGTCCGACCGCGGGGGTACGCGGCGACGGTGATGCGCATCGGTGTCCTCATCGTCCGGTGGTGCGGGGCCGGTCCGGCACCCACCGGAACCGGACCGGCCCCGACATCACTTGTGCTCGTCGCGGTAGCGCTCGTACGCCTTGTTGACCGTGTCCAGGTAGGCGTCCATGTTCTTGCTCTTCAGCTCGGTGACGTAGGCGTCCCACTGGGCGAGGTCACGCTGGCCCAGGGCGAACTGCAACGTCGCCTGGTAGACGTGGTCCTTGAGCGGGGTCTCCCAGAGCGACACCTGCTCGCGCTCCTCGTCGGTCAGCGGGTACGGCGGCGGCGGCGACTTCGGCGTACGGGCGTTCATCACCTTCTGGAACTCCTGCTCCTCGGCGGAGAAGAACGCCTGCACCAGTTCCGGCCTGCCGCCGTAGGCGAACACGCCGTTGGCGAAGCCGAAGTCCTTCTGCAGGTGCTTGGGTGCGCCCGGGTTGAGGCCGATCATGTCGACGTCCTCGGCGAGGCCGGCCTTGCCGGTGGCGTCCTTGACGTAGGTGGTGCCCTCCACGCCCCACCGGGCGAACATCTGACCCTCGTCGGAGTACCAGAGCCAGTCGACGAACTGCATCATCGCCACGAAGTTCTTGCTGTCGCGGGCCTTCGAGGAGATCATCATGCCGTTCTCCAGCCGACTGGCCGGGTTGATCTCCCCGGCCGGGCCGACCGGCAGCGGAATCTTGGTGATCTTCGCCTTCGGGTTGGTCGCCGCCAGGTCCGGCCGGTAGTCGTTCACCAGGGCCTGGGCGTTGCCGCTGATCACGAAGGACTTGCTGTTGGCCAGCTTCTGCCGGGCGAGGTCGTCGGTCTGGGTGAAGCTCTCCGGGTCGAGCAGCTTCTCCGCGACCAGCTTGTTGAGGTACTCCAGGATGTGCCGGTAGTGCTCGGTGGCGCCGGTGTACTCGAACTTCTGCGCGCCGGCGTTCCAGCTGACGTGCTGGAAGTTCCAGCCCGCGCCCTCCAGACCGTGCGACACGGCCAGCAGGTTGAGCAGGTTGCCGGCCGGGTTGGGCTGGCTGTACCGGTCGGAGAACGGGTAGACGTCCGGGTACTTCGCCTTCATCGCCTTGAGCACGGTGTACAGCTCGTCCCAGGTCTTCGGGATCTCCAGGCCCAGCTCGTCGAGGATGTCGGTGCGGACCACCAGGGAGTACTCGTGCCACGGCTTCTCGTGCACGCCGGGCAACAGATAGAACTTGCCGTCGGCCTGGCGCAGCGTGTCCAGCTCAGGCTTCAGGTTCCACTTCTCGATCTTGTCCTTGAGGTTCGGCATCAGGTCGAGATAGTCGCTGACCGGCAGGATCGCCCCGGAGGAGACGTACGCGTGCACGTCCGGCGGATACGTCTTCGGAATGAGCAGCGGCGCGTCACCGGCCCCGATGAGCAGGCTGCGCTTCTGGTTGTAGTCGCTCAACGGCACGGCGACCGGTTCGAGCGTGACGTTCGTGCGTGCCGTCAACTCCTTCCAGAACAGCCAGTCGTTCTTCAGCGGGTAGTTCGGGTGGTTGTTGTAGAGGACGGAGAAGGAGAGCGGCTCGGTGGCCTTGAACTGCGTACCGGCGGCGTAGTTCTCCATCGCGCCGGCCCGGTTCTCCGACAGGTCCTTCGCGTCGGACGAGTCGTCGCCACAGGCGGTGACGCTGGAAAGGGCGAGCAGCGCGACGGTGGCCACCGCCGCGGTGTGACGCCACGATCTGCGGAACATGGCAGGTCCTTTCGGAACTGGTGGTGGGAGGGTGGGGGTGTTGCGTGCTCAGCCCTTCACCGCGCCGAGCATGATGCCGCGGACGAAGTACCGCTGGACAAAGGGGTAGACCAGCAGGATGGGCAGGGTGGTGAGCACGATCGTCACGGCCTTGAGGGTCGCCTCGGCCTGCACCTCGTTGGCCTCGGAGATGGCGCCGATGTTCTCCGCGCCGGTGGCCCCGGCGATCAGGTTGCGCAGGTAGATGGTGACCGGCCACAGCTCCTGCCGGTCCAGGTAGAGGAAGGCGGCGAACCACGAGTTCCAGAAGGCCACGGCGTAGAACAGCACCATCGTGGCGACGATGGCCTTCGACAGCGGCAGCACGATCCGCCACAGGATGCCGTACGTGTTGAGCCCGTCGACCGCGGCGGCCTCCTCCAGGTCGTTCGGCAGGCTCTCGAAGAACGCCTTCATCACCAGCAGGTTGAACACGTTTATCGCGTTCGGCAGCGCGATGGCCCAGACGCTGTTCTTCAACCCGAGGCTGGTCACCAGCACGTAGTTGGGGATCAGCCCGCCGGTGAAGAACATCGTGAACACCGCGATGCCGACCAGCGCGCTGCGTCCCTTGAGGTCCTTCTTGGACAACACGTACGCGTAGCAGGTGGTCATCACGATCGAGATCAGCGTGGCGGTGACCGTGTAGAACACCGTGTTGCGGTAGTTGGTCCAGAACATCGAGTCGGAGAGCACCAACTGGTACGTGTCCAGGGTGAATCCGCGCGGCACCAGGTTCACTTGCCCGGCGATGATGTACGCCTCGTGGCTCATCGACCGGGCCACGATGTTGACGAACGGGTACAGCGTCACCACCACCACGGCGGTCAGGATGATCGCGTTGACCACCTGGAACACCCGGTAACCGCGGGTCTGCTGGATGCCGCGTCGCCGTCGTCGGGGTTCGGGCGTGGGTGCGGTGGCCGGCTCGGCGGCCTCGATGCTCACCACAGGCTCGTCCCCACCGTACGACGGGCGATCAGGTTCGCCGACAGCACCAGGATCAGCCCGATCACCGCCTCGAACAGCCCGATCGCGGCCGCGTAGCTGAAGTTGCTGGACGTGAAACCGACCCGGAACAGGTACGTGGAGATGACATCGGCGGTCGGATAGGTAAGCGGGTTGTACAGCAGCAGGATCTTCTCGAACCCGACCGCCATGAACGTGCCGATGTTGAGGATCAGCAGGGTGACCATCGTCGGCCGGATCCCCGGCAGCGTCACGTGCCAGGTCTGCCGCCAGCGGTTGGCCCCGTCGATGCGGGCCGCCTCGTACAGGTCGTCGTCGATGGTGGTGAGCGCGGCCAGGTAGAGGATGGTGCCCCAGCCGACGGTCTGCCAGACCTCGGAGGACACGTAGATGGTGCGGAACCACTCGGGCCGTTGCAGGAACGGGATCGCCTCACCGTCGCCCGCGCGGACCAGTTGGTTGATCGTGCCGTCCATGGACAGCAGCTGCATGACCATGGCCGCCACGATCACGATCGAGAGGAAGTGCGGCAGGTACGACACCGACTGCACGAACCGCTTGAGTCGGCCGGCGCGTACCTCGTTGAGCAGCAGCGCCAGCACGATCGGCAGCGGGAAGCAGAACAGCAGCGTCAGCGCGCCCAGCGTCAGCGTGTTGGTGAAGACGTTCCAGAACGTCGGGTCGTTGAGGAACATCTTGAAGTACCGCAGGCCCACCCAGTACTCGCCGAAGATGTTGCCGCCGGGCTGGAACCGGCGGAAGGCGATGACGTTGCCGAGCATCGGCAGGTACCGGAAGATCAGGAAGAACAGCAGCGGCAGGATCGCCAGGGAGTACAACTGCCGGTCCCGCCGCAGCGCCCGCCGCCAGGTCCGCCGCGCCGCGCGGGGCAGGCCCGGAGGCGGTACGCCCGGAAGCGGTGGCGCCGGTGGATCGTCGACGGACAGCTGGCTTGTCATGCGCCCCTCCGGTCACGTCCGGGAGGTCGTCCCGACGGCTCCACCTGCTGCTGCGGAGCAACAGCGATCATCGAAAATTTCGGAAATCAGCTCGAAGCTTGTGTCGGGAACCTAAGTGTGTCGATAAATCGATGTCAAGGCCTGGAAATCCGCCTACGCCACTGGCACTGTGGTGCAGGTAAGCGATTGCCTGTCCTCGGTGGCCATCGCCCGAGTCATCGACTGATGTCATCGGCGCTCGGTCCAGGCATGCTAAGTTCTCCGATATTTTCGGGGCCGGGTGGTAGAGGGGCCGATGACTGAGAACCGCTCGGCGGCCGCGCTCGGCGCCACGACACTCGCGACAATCGCCCGGGAGGTCGGCGTCTCCTCGGCGACGGTGTCCAAGGTCCTCAACGGCCGCTCGGACGTGGCGGCCGCGACCAGGGCCCGCGTCGAGGCGAGCCTGGAACGGCACCGCTACCGACGCCGCGCTCGGCGTACCACCGGGGACGGCCAGATCGACCTGGTGTTCCACGAGTTCGGCTCGGACTGGGCGCTGGAGATCATCCGCGGGGTCGAGGCGGTCACCGCCCCCCAGGGGGTGAACGTGGTGCTCTCGCAGCTGGGCGGGGCCCATCGACCGACGCAGCCCTGGTTCGACGCGATGCTCACCCGACGCCCGCTCGGTGTCCTGCTGGTCATGTGCAACCTCACCGACCAGCAGCGCAAACAGCTGCGGCGACAGGCCATCCCGGTGGTGGTGGTCGACAGCGACAGCGCGAGCGTGGCCTCCGGGCCGACCGTCGGGTCCAACAACTGGAACGGCGGCCTGCTCGCCACCCGGCACCTGCTGGACCTCGGCCATCGCCGGATCGCGGTCATCTCCGGCCCGCAGGACGTACTCTGCGCCCGGGCCCGCACCGCGGGCTACCGCTGCGCGCACGAGGAGCTCGGCGTACCTGTCGATCCCAGCCTGGTCCGCTCGGGGAACTTCCATCTCGACGCCGGCTACACCCACGGCATCGAGCTGCTGAGCCGACCCGACCGGCCGACCGCGATCTTCGCCGGCTCCGACCTGCAGGCGATGGGGGTGCTGCGGGCGGCCCGGCAACTCGGTCTCGACGTGCCCGGCGACGTCTCGGTGGTCGGCTACGACAACCTGCCGGTCTCCGCCTGGCTCGGCCCCGCGTTGACCACCGTGCACCAGCCGCTTCACGACATGGCCGGCACGGCGACCCAGATGCTGCTCGACCTCGCCCGCGGCGTAGCGCTGCCCACCAGTCGCATCGACCTGGTCGCCGAGCTGGTGGTGCGCGAGAGCACCGCACCGCCACCGCGATCCTGACGACAGCTGCGAGGACCCATGTTCGACCTGCCCCTGGACCAACTGCGGCAGTACGCGCCCACGGTGGCCGAGCCGGAGGGCTTCGACGACTACTGGCGAGGCACCCTGGGCGCGGCGGAGGCGGTGCCGGTGCTGCTCGACGTCCGTCCCGAGCCGACCGATCTGCGCCTGCTCGACACCTGGGACGTGACCTTCGCCGGGTTCGCCGGCGACCCGGTCCGCGCCTGGTACACCCGGCCGGCCGGGGTGGACGAGCCGCTGCCGGTGATCATCGAGTACGTCGGCTACGGGCGAGGTCGGGGCACCCCGCACGAGCGGCTGACCTGGCCCGTCGCCGGGTACGCCCACCTGCTCATGGACGCCCGAGGGCAGTCCGGCCAGTACGGCGTCGGCGACACGGCCGACCCGCACGGCAGCGCGCCGGGCGGCCCGTCGCCGGTGACCCGGGGCATCCTGTCCCCGCAGGGCTACTACTACCGTCGGCTCATCACCGACGCGGTCCGGGCCGTGCAGGCGGCCCGGCTCCTGCCGGCGGTCGATCCGCAGCGGGTGGTGGTGGCCGGCAACAGCCAGGGCGGTGGACTGGCGCTCGCGGTCGCCGGGTTGGCGTCGGGGATCGCCGCCGTGCTCGCCACCGCGCCCTTCCTCTGCCACCTTCAGCGGGCCATCGAGATCACCGACGTCGGCCCGTACGGCGAGATCGCCGGCTACCTCGCCGTCCATCGCGAGGCCGAGGCGGCGGTACGACACACCTTGTCCTATGTGGATGTCGCCTGCCTGGTGCGCCGGGCCACCGCCCCGCTGCACCTGGGCGTGGGGCTGCGCGACCGGGTGTGCCCGCCGAGCACGGTGTTCGCCGCCTACCACCAGTACGGTGCCGCCAACGGCGGGTCGGTGCCGCAACGGAGCCTGCACGTCTACCCGTTCAACGGGCACGAGCACGGCGAAGCGGTGCACGTACGCCGGCAACTGCGCTGGCTCGCCGACCTGCTGGCTGATCGGCCCGGCGCGCCGCAACCGGATGGCGCGGCCCGGCCGGTGCAGCCGGCGGTCGCCGGCTGATCGGCGGCCGACTCGCGCGGACCGAAACTTTCGGTCCGCGCGGTCGATGCCGGCCGGCTGCCAACTCTGGTCAACGGCCGTCGGAGTCGCGGCGCGGTGGGCCGTGTCGTTGCCGAGAAGACCGTCGGGCACGTTGAGCTTACGGACGGGTTTCGATACTGTTTTCGATAGAACAGCTCCGATCTACTCACGATGGCCGGCTGAGTGCACCGGCCTGCGCGTCAACCGGGCGACCGCGCAGGTGACGGAAGGCCATCGTGTTGGGCGGTAGTCGGAGCCGGCTTTCCATCAGCACGGCTTCGTCGAAAGGCTCATGCCATGAACAACGCGTTCGCCCGCGCCAGCGGGCGTCCCGCGACCCGACTGCGATCACGCCCCGCGCTGATCTCGGCCGTGGTCGGTCTCTCCCTCGTCGCCACCACCGTGGTGGTGACGGCCTCCAGTGCCAGTGCGGGGACCACCCTGGGCGCCGCCGCCGCGGAGAGCGGTCGGTACTTCGGGGCCGCGGTCGCGGCGCACAAGCTCAACGACAGCGTCTACACCGGAATCCTCAACCGTGAGTTCAACTCGATCACGGCTGAGAACGAGATGAAGATCAACGCCCTGGAGCCGCAGCAGGGTGTCTTCTCCTACGGCACCGCGGACCGGATCGTCAACCACGCCCTCTCCCGGGGCTGGAAGGTCCGGGGCCACACCCTGGCCTGGCACTCGCAGCAGCCCGCCTGGATGGAGCGGATGGAAGGGCAGGCGCTGCGCTCGGCCATGCTCAACCACGTCACCCGGGTCGCGACCTACTACCGCGGCAAGATCGACTCGTGGGACGTGGTGAACGAGGCGTTCGACGACGGCAACAGCGGCGCCCGCCGTAACTCCAACCTCCAGCGCACCGGCGGAGACTGGATCGAGGCCGCGTTCCGGGCCGCCCGCGCCGCCGACCCGGGCGCCAAGCTCTGCTACAACGACTACAACACCGACAACTGGACCTGGGCGAAGACCCAGGCCGTTTACAACATGGTGCGGGACTTCAAGCAGCGCGGTGTGCCGATCGACTGCGTGGGCTTCCAGTCGCACTTCAACGCCCAGTCGGCGTACAACAGCAACTACCGCACCACGCTGTCCAGCTTCGCCGCCCTCGGGGTGGACGTGCAGATCACCGAGCTGGACATCGAGGGTTCGGGCAGCACCCAGGCCAACACCTACCGCGCCGTGGTCAACGACTGCCTGGCAGTCCCCCGCTGCAACGGCATCACCGTGTGGGGCATCCGGGACAGCGACTCCTGGCGTTCCTACGGCACGCCGCTGCTGTTCGACAACAACGGCAACAAGAAGCAGGCGTACAACGCGACGCTGGAGGCGCTGAACGCCGGTGGCACCACCCCGCCGCCGACCACTCCGCCGCCCACGACGCCTCCGCCGACCACCCCGCCGCCGTCCGGTGCCTGCACCGCGACGTACACGTTGGACACGTGGAACGGTGGATTCGTCGCCCACGTGCGGGTGACAGCCGGCTCCAGCGGTCTCAACGGCTGGGCGGTGAACATGACACTCCCGGGTGGCACCTCGGTGACCAACTCGTGGAACACCCAGGCGAGTGCCAACAGTGGCGCCGTGACCTTCCGCAACGTCGGCTACAACGCCAACGTGGCACCGGGCACCACTACCGAGTTCGGGTTCCAGGGCACGGGCTCCGCCCCCTCCGGCACCCCCACCTGCAACGCCAGCTGAGTTGAAAGGAGGGGCCCCTTCCTAACGCCTCGTGCATAGGAAGGGGCCCCTTTTAACGCCTCAATCACTCCCGGCCAGTGCAAACGCGCGTGACGGGTGACAGCCGACCGATGGCCCGGGCAAGCGCGTCGCCTCGGGCGTGCACATCTCCGGCCGCTCGTGGGGAGGGTTATCCGCGTCCGAGAGACGCCAGGGCCTGACTTGCGTATGCCCAGAGGCGATCGGCGGCGGCCGGGTCAACCGCGTGCGCGGCGACCCCTCCAGTGGCCTCCGGGCCGCCGGCCACGACGTCGGCCTCCTGGTTGTCGTCAAAGTACCGGCCGGTGACGCCCTCGACCAGCGGCGACGCTGCCAGCAGCACGCTGGTGGCCGCGCCCTGGGCGGGTGTCTTGAAGTAGGGCTGTTCGATGCGGTTGCCCGCCTCGTCCATCGCCCCGAACGCGCGCAGCGTCTCGTCGTCCATGTGGCGTTGAAGGTTGGTCGTGATGAAGCCGGGGTTTAGCGCGTTGGCGGTGATCCCATCTGTGGCCCAGCGTCGGGCGATGCCGACGGCGAGCAGTACCTCGGCGGTCTTGGACCGGCCGTACGCGGCCCAGCGGTCGTAGGGCTGCCGCTCGAACTGCGGGTCGTCGAAGTCGAAGGCCTCCCGCAGGTGCGCCCCGGAACTCACCACCACCACCCGCGCCGAGCCGGCGACTCGCAAGTTGTCGTGCAGGCCGCGAGCGAGGGCGAAATGGCCGAGATAGTTCGTACCGAGCTGAAGTTCCCAGCCCTGCGGAGTCAGCTGCCGGGTCGGGATCGCCATGACCCCGGCGTTGGCCACCAGGGCGTGCAACGGCCCCTCCCAGGCCGCGACAAAGGCATCGACCGAGGCCAGGTCGGCCAGGTCGAGACCGGCAGCCCGTACGGTGCCGGGGCCGGATCCAGCGAACTCAGCCACCAGCTCGTCGGCGCTCGCCGGATTGCGGGTGGCGACGGTGACCTCCGCTCCGGCCCCGGCCAGGGCGCGGACCGTCTCGGTGCCGATGCCGGAGGCGCCGCCGGTGACGATCATCCGACGACCGGTGAGGTCGACGCCGTCGAGGACCTCGGTGGCGGTGGCGCGGGCGGTGAACGGGATGCTGACTCGGGTGTGGGCTGTCATGACCTCCACGCTATGAGCGGAGGCCCTGGACTGTCCGTAGTCTAGGATCCATCACTCTTTAGTAAGCGTCCAGGAGCAGTAGGGGAGACCGTGGATCCGTTGGAGGAGGTGCTCGCGCTCGTCCGCGCGACCAGCCACCTGTCCACGGCCGTGGCGGCCGGCGGTCGCTGGGCCATCCGCTTCGACCCGCCGGCCGGCGTCAAGTTCAACGCCGTCCGACACGGCAGCTGCCTGCTACGGGTCGACGGCGTGCCCGAGCCGGTCGGTCTGGCCGAGGGCGACTGCTTCCTCCTGACCAGGCCGCTGGGTTTCACCCTGGCCAGCGACCCGGACACGCCGCCCGAACCGGCCGGGCCCATCTTCATGGCGGCCGTCGACGGCGTGGCCCGGGCCGGCGCGGGCAACGACGTCTTCGTCATCGGTGGCGCCTTCTCCTTCAGCGAGCGGGCCCGTGCCCTGCTGCTGGACCTCCTGCCGCCCGTCATCCACGTGCCCGCCGCGACGCCGGAGGCCGCGACCGTACGCTGGGCGATCGGGGAGATCGAAACCGAGCTGCGGTCGGCGCCGCTGGGCGGCACGCTGGTCGCCGAGCACCTCGCCCTGGTCATGCTGATTCGGACCCTGCGCCTGCACCTCGCCCAGGGCCGCGGTGCCGGCTGGCTGGCCGGCCTGGCCGAGCCGGTGCTCGCCCCCGCGCTGCGGGCGATGCACGCCCACCCCGCCCATCCGTGGACCGTGGCCGAATTGGCCCGGGTCGCTGCGGTCTCCCGGTCCACGCTTGCCGCACGGTTCAAGGAGGTCGTCGGCCAAGGCCCGCTGGAGTACCTCACCCGCTGGCGGATCGAACTCGCCGCCGACCGAATCCGTCGCAGCGACGACACCCTCTCCAGCATCGCCCGCGCGGTCGGATACGGCTCGGAAAGTGCGCTCAGCGTCGCATTCAAACGCATCACCGGCCTATCCCCCCGCACCTACCGCAGCCTCCCCGCCCCGGCGTGACCACCCCCGCGATCTTGCACTTTCGGTCGGGGAACAACGGGCGTATGGCCCATGTCGGCGACCAGAAGTGCAAGATCGCGGGGGCGGTGTGGGGAGAGCGGTCAGCAGCGGTTGATTGACGCGTTGTTGAGGGCCACGTTGCTGATCACCAGGTTGGCTGTGCAGGGGCTTTCCAGGATCCGGCTGTTGAACAGGGTGAAGTTGCGCAGGGTGATGTCGCGGTTGCCGGGGAACTCGCTGCGTGCGGCCAGCCGCACCTCACCGCCACCGCTGATCGTGCCGCCACCGGCGGCGACGTCCACCCCGTAGCAGTTCTCGATGAGGATGGCGTTGTTGCCGGTGTTGGCGATGTCCACCCGGTTGACCGCCAGGCCGCCGGACTCCGAGACGCAGAAGATGCCCCGACCGCCGCCGCGCGCCCGTACGGTGCCCACCCGGATGTTGATCGGGTAACCGGAGTTGATCCGGCCGGCCCGGTTGGCGATCCGGAACGCCGCGTACCCGGTACCGGAGCCGGCGTTCTCCGCGTCGACAGTGGTCACGGTGGCGTTGATGGTCTCGTTGAGCAGCAGTCCGGACTCGCCGACGTTGCGGGCCGTCACCGTGCCGATGGTCAACCCGTCGACGCCGTACGTCTCCACGGCGTGCGCGCGGGCACCCGAGACGTACACGTTGTCGATGCGGATGTTGCGGCTCCACTGGCTGGTGTCGCCCCGGTTGTCGATGCGGATCCCGAGCCCGCTGGACAGCCGCATGTCGATCTGACCGAGGATGACGTTGCTGACGTTGCGCATGAAGATGCCGTACAGCGGGGTGCCGGTGACGTTGAGGTTCTGCACCTCGACCTGGGTGGTGCCGCGCGAGTAGATCGGCGCCTGGTCGCCGCTGCCGGAGCCGGTCACGTTGATCGTGCCGCACACGTCGATCGTGGTGTAGCTGGGCAGCGAGATCCGGGAGCCTGCGCTGATCGAACCGGAGCCGCGTACCACGACCCGCTGCTTGCTGGTCCGGCCGGAGTTGAGGCTGTTGATCGCGGCCTGCACGGCCTCCCGCATGTCGCCGCCGGTGTAGACGGTCGTGCCACCGTTACGGGAGGTCCAGGTGCCACCGTTGAGCACCGCCTCGGCCTGGAAGCTGCCACTGCCGCAGCCACTGCCGCTGCCGCCGCCGAGGGTGATCAGCCGCCACTGCTGATTGGCACCGTTGACGTCCTGGTACTGCGAGATCATCGCCCCGTCGGCGGTGGACCAGCCCCACAGGTCGAGCGCCTTGTTGGAGTGCCGGTTGATGAACCGGACATGACCGCCGTCGGAGTCGGCCAGCCGGAAATGCTGCCGGGTGTTGCCGCCGGCCGAGGTGTTCTGCACCAGCTGTACGCCGTCGTTGGCGTTGGGCAGCTCAAGGACCTTTCCGCTGTGCACCGACCGGATCTGGTAGTAGCCGCTGCCGACGTCGACGAAGCGCCACTGCTGCACGGCGGCGTCGTTGCGGGTGAACTGGTTGATCGGGGCCTGGTCGGCGGTGGACCAGTTCCACACGTCCATCGCCTTGCCGCTGTGCCGGTTGACGAAGACGTACGTGGCGTTCGGGTCGACGGTGGCGGCCTGCGCGGGGCTCGGCGCGGCGATGGCCGTACCGGCGGCGACAAGCACCAATGTGCTGGCGGCGACCAGCCATCGGGGCGTACGCCGGGGTGTTGTTGTCCTGGACGGCATGTGAGCTTCCTTTCCGGACGGACGGGTGGTGGTGAAGGGGGGCGAGGCACCTGCCAGGGTAAGCGCTTTCCTGAACGGCGCGAGTCGGGTCCCGACCAGCGACGTGTCGAGGTGCCGGTGCTCACGGACAGCGGACCCGTACCGCCGCCCCACGGCGTGCCTCCGTGGGGCGGCGGCCTACCGGATCATCTGGGGGAGTAGTAGCAGGAGCGGCCGTTGAGCATGAACGCTCCCGGCTTACCGGCGTCTCCGGTGTGGTTGGCCTGGAACCCGATCGTCGTCGAGGTCTTCGGCGCGATGGTGCCGTTGTAGGAGACGTTCTGGGCGGTCACCGCCCCGGAGGTCGGCGAGTACGTGGCGTTCCAGCCGTTGGTGATGGTCTGCCCGCCGGGCAGGGTGAACGCCAGGCTCCAGCCGTTGATGGCGGTACTGCCGGTGTTGGTGATCTGCACCGAGGTGGTCAGCCCGGTGTTCCAGGCGTTGACCTCGTAGTGGACCTCGCAGGCCCAGTCCGGCGGCAGGGTCGGCGACGTCGTGGGGGTCGGGGTCGGCGACACCGGCGGCGGAGTCGGAGTCGGGGTGGGGGTCGGCGTAGGAGTCGGCGTGGGCGTGGTGGACGGGTTGTTCAGACCGAAGAACCGGATCGCCTGTGTGGCATCGACCGGCAGGTTGTGCGACACCCCCTGCATGCTGATCGCCTCAACCGACGCGAAGTTGCCGGAGCCGCCGTAGCGGGTGCGGGTGTAGCCGGCCTGCGGGCTGTCAGTCACGGTGGGGGTCTGGCTCAGCCCGTGCACGTTGGTCCACTGCTTGATCTGCTCGCCGAAGTTCGGGTAGCGCAGGATGTCGTCATTGGTGCCGTGCCAGGTCTGCATCCGCGGACGCGGGCCGTTGTAACCGGGGTAGGCGTTGCGCACCAGGTCACCCCACTGCTGGGGAGTACGGCTGATCTGCCCGTTGGCGCACTGGCTGTTCCACTCCGAGCCGTTGGTGGTGGCGAAACAGCCGAACGGCACCCCCGCGAAGGCGGCGCCGGCGGCGAAGACGTCGGGGTAGGTCCCGAGCATCACGTTTGTCATCATCGCCCCGGACGACACGCCGGTGGCGAAGATCCGGGACGGGTCGACCGAGTAACGCGACCGAACGTGGTCGACCATCGACATGATGCCCACCGGGTCACTGCCACCGCCGCGGCGTAGCGCCTGCGGCGAGTAGACGTCGAAACACTGGCTGCTGCGGGTCACCGACGGGTAGATGACGATGTAGCCGTACTGGTCTGCGAGGGCGGCGAACTGAGTGCCCGAGTGCAGGGCCGGCCCGGTGCCGGTGCAGTAGTGCATCGCGACCAGCAGGCCCGGTCGCGGCGCGACCCGATCCGGCACGTAGAGGTACATGCGCAGGTTGCTGGGGTTGGCGCCGAAGTTGGTCACCTCGGTCAGGGTGGCCGCCGAGGCCGGGCTCGGGATCGACAGCGCGGCGAGCGTCGTCAGGGCGATGGCCGTGAACGCGGCCCAGCCGAGTTTGATCGCTTTCTTCATGGGCAGGATGTCCTCCGGACGGATGTGTACAGGGGGGTGTTCCGATCGAGGCTGCCCGGTGCCCGATCTCGTCCGGCTCAAGAACATTGATGATTATCGGTCTTGAGGGTGCGCGGTGACAAGCCGCGCCATGCTGGTCACTGATCGTCGTCGACCACCTCGGTCTCGTCGTCGTGGGTGAACCGCACCGACAGGTGCTCGTCGGGCTGCGGCGCCTCCGCCAGGGTGTGGTGCGGATCGCCGTCGGGGGAGAAGAGCACCCGATCGGTCTTGCGGGTCTTCTCCTGGTCTTCCTCCGGCTCGGTCACCGGCCCACTCCTCACCTCGGGGTCACGTCCCACCGACGCTATGCGGGCACCGGTGGGCGCTCGCCCCGGCCGGCGCAACCACCACCCGTTCGAGGGGCCGGGTCAGGGCCGCAACAGGACCGGGCCGGCGTCGATGCGCGTCCGGAACAGGGCGTACGGCTTGCGCCGCAGGTCCCGGCCGCGGTTGAAGGGGGGCTGGCGGTGCACCTGGTTGGCGATGACGTACAGGTGCCGGTCCCTGGCCACACTCAACGTGTCGGGCCACAGCAGGCGCGGATCGTGGACGACCGTCTCGTACTCGCCGTCGGGGCGTCGCCGCAGGATCGCGTTGTGCTCGTAGTTGGTGAGGTAGAGCCGCCCCGCGTCGTCGGATTCGAGCCCGTCGGAACCGCCACCCTTGTCGCCCTCGTCGCGTACGGTCGCGGCCACCTCGTCCTCGTCGACGCTCCGGTCGACGAGCGCGTCCGTGGCCACGCTGAACCAGCGGCGCGAGGCGAGCGCGCAGTAGTACAGCCGGACGCCGTCGGCGGAGATCGCGATGCCGTCCGCGCCCACGCCCACCGGCTGCGGCGGCCCCTGCGGCGGTCGGACCAGGAACGGCCGACCCTCCACCACCGGGCGGAAGTTCACAAGCGACTCCGCCTTGGTGGACGGGTGGTCGTTCAGCCGCCGCCACGAGGTGCCGCTGGCCAGGTCCACCACGATGATCGCGTTCGGCGCGCCGTCCGCCGAATCGGTGATGTACGCGATCCCCGCCGTCCCTCGCCGCAGATCGAAGCGCACGTCGTTGAGATAAGACGTGGGCAGCGCCACGTCGGGCGGGAAGGTGATCACCTGGGCGACGGTGTTGGTGTTGAGGTCGATGCGTACCAGCTTCGGTCCGCCGGGAACGGTGGGCTGGAACATCGGGCTGCCGGTGTCGAGCACCCAGAGCCGGTCGACGGGATCGACCACCACGCTCTGCACCGACACGAACGCCGACGCGTCATCGTTGCCGGCGGGGGAGTTCCACCGCAGGTCGGGATAGGGCACCTCGCGGTTGTGGCGCAGCTCCACCACGGTCGCCGGCACCTCGTCGCCCCAGCGGGGAAAATTGACGAAGATCCGCCCGCGGTGCGAGACGGTCACCCCGGTCGGCATCGGCCCCCGGAATCGGTGTACGACCTCCAGCGTGCCGACTGGTTCATCGGTGGGCAGTCCGGTCCGCATCCTTCGACCTCCTGTCGCACACAGTGATATTTCCGTACCTCACTGTCATAGTCCCAGATCAACGGTGTCGGGGCAGTCGGCGGTCAGCCATCCGACCCGACGCCCACGGGAAGTCGATTCGTCACCCAACCGTCATGTGTCCGCGCGGTGCCCGCCACCTGGCCCGTGCAGGGTGGGTGGCCGATCATCACGACGTGGGAAGGAGCCCGGTATGGCCGTCGTCCTGGCTGCCCAACTGGCCACCCTGACCTGTGACAACTGCGGGGACAGCGTCACCGGTACGCGTCCGCTCGCCGACGGCGAGGTCGTCTGGACCCTGCTGTCGGAGCACGGCTGGGGCGGATCCCCGCTGGCCGACGGTCCCCACCGGTGCGCCCACTGCATCCGGTTCGGCCCGACGCCCGGCACCCCGCCCGGCGGCATCCTCGGCATCGAGCACCTCGGCGGCGTCACCGTGGTGACCACCGCCGGCGACGTGGACCTCGACACCGGAGACACCCTGCGCATGGCGCTACGACACGCGGCCGACATGGGTGGTCACGTGCTGGTGGATCTGGTGCGTACCGACCTGATCGACTCCACCGCCCTCGGCCTGCTCGTCCGCGCCCACCACGACGCCGTCGAACGCGGCGCGCGGTTCTGCGTCGCCGTGACGTCGCCGCTGATCCGCCAGGTCCTGCAGGTCACCGGCCTGCACGACGTGCTCGCCGTGGCGGACACCCGCACCGCGGCCCTCGCCTACCTGGCAGCCGACCGAAACGCCGCCCCCACCACCGCCGCCTCCTGACCCGGCCCCCCACCCCGCCCTGCGGCCCGAGGCGCGCCCGCCCGCCCGGCACCACCCCCCACGCCCCGCACGGCGAGCCCACGCTGCGGCGATCTTGCACTTTCGGTCGCCTTTTTGCGGCTTATCGCGGGATCTGCCCCGTCGAGAAGTGCAAGATCGCGTGGGTGCGTGGGTGCGTGGGTGCGTGGGTGCGTGGGTGCGTGGGTGCGTGGGGGGTGAAGTCCGACCCGCTCGCGCTCGCCGGTGCCGGGCGGCGCGAGCGGGTCGAAGTTCAGCGACGGCCGCGTCGATGCCCGGCAAGTCGGAGGGCGTTGCAGACATCCGCAACGCCCTCGACGTCCCAGGCCAACTCGCCGGCGGCCCGCCGGGTCTCCGCGCCGGCGACCAGACCGGTGAGGATCACGACGCGGTTCTGCACCATCACCGTGATCTGCTGACGACGGGTGCTCCAGTCGGCGCTCAGTCGCTGGGCGACAAGTGCGGCGAGACGGACATCCTCGTCATGGTCCTGCGGCGCGTCCCACAGTGCGCGGAACGAATGATCGTCGGGCATCGGCCAGGGCCACGGCATCACCACAGCGGTCTCCTTCGTCGTCGAGGTCGGCAACCCGACGCGCCGTCCCGATCGGTGACCACCTTGCGCAAGGACCTTGGAGTCGACCGCACGGTTGGATGACATTTGCGTGACAGATCCCGCCGCCAGTCGTTCCCTGTGCCCGCCGTTCGGGCCTGTCCCAGGTCAGCAGCGACGCGGTGAAAGGCCAAGCAGAACACCGAGGAGACCTCTACCCGCCTGGCCGGGTCCACGGTTGCAAGTCCTCGAAACCAGTAGCCGACCTGAGCAAGCACCCTTCCGCTGCAAGGTCACGCTCGATCAGGGATCGAGTGGCATCAGAGCGACAAGGTGACCACTCGATCCTGGATCGAGCGTGACCTTGCAAAAGGGCACCGAAGCCGAGCGCTGGAGGTGGCGGAGCTGGCAGTGCGGATCTGGTACGCGCGCATGCCGCACTCAGGGTGTGCCGCGACCGTTCGGCGCCCCGCCGCCGCACCGACGCAACGCGACTACCCACCCCCACCCGCCTGACCCACCCCCGCGCCCTGGAAGTTGACCAAGAGGTTTTGGTCCTGTGTGTCGGAGCGCCCTGACCAGACCCTCTTGATCAACACCGTGGGGCGCGGAGGGGGGAGTTGTGGGAGGTCAGGGGCGGTGGCGTTGGGTGCGGTAGCGGTGGATGAGGGTGGCGGTGGAGGAGTCGAGGGTGGTCAGGTCGGCCTCGTCGCCGGTGAGGAGGGGGGCCAGTTGGTTGGCCATGACCTTGCCTAGTTCCACGCCCCACTGGTCGAAGGGGTTGATGTCCCAGATCGCGCCCTCGGTGAGGACGATGTGTTCGTAGAGGGCTACCAGTTGGCCGAGGGTGGCGGGGGTGAGGCGGGCGGCGACGATCGAGGTGGTGGGGTGATTGCCGGGCATCACCCGGTGCGGCACCAACTCGGGCGGGGTGCCTTCGGCGGCGACCTGCTCGGCGGTACGGCCGAAGGCCAGCGCGGCGGTCTGGGCGAAGAAGTTCGACATGAACAGGTCGTGCATGTCGCCGATGTCGTGGTGAGGCTCGCTGAACGCGATGAAGTCCGCCGGGATCAGCCGGGTGCCCTGGTGGATGAGCTGGTAGAAGGCGTGCTGGCCGTTGGTGCCTGGCTCGCCCCAGAAGATCTCCCCGGTGTCGTACGACACCTGCTGGCCGTCGGTGCGTACCGACTTGCCGTTGCTCTCCATGGTCAGCTGTTGCAGGTACGCGGGGAACCGGTGCAGGTACTGCGAGTAGGGCAGCACCGCGTGGGTCTGCGCGCCGAGGAAGTTGGTGTACCAGACGTTGAGCAGCCCGAGCAGCACCGGCGCGTTACGGGCCAGCGGCGTGGTGCGGAAGTGCTCGTCGACGGCGTGGTAGCCGGCGAGCATCTCGTCGAAGCGGGCCGGCCCGATGGAGAGCATCACCGACAGGCCGACCGCCGAGGGCAGCGAGTACCGGCCACCGACCCAGTCCCAGAAGCCGAACATGTTCGCCGGGTCGATGCCGAAGTCGGCGACCCGCTGGGCGTTGGTGCTGACCGCGACGAAGTGCTTGGCCACCGCCTGCTCGTCGCCGCCGAGCCCGGCCAGCAGCCAGCGTCGGGCCTGATGGGCGTTGGCCAGTGTCTCCTGGGTGGAGAAGGTCTTCGACACCACCACGAACAGGGTGGTCGCCGGGTCCAGGTCGGCGGTGGCCTCGGCGATGTCGGTCGGGTCGATGTTCGACACGAAGCGGCAGCTGATGCCGGCGTCGCGGTACGCCTTCAGGGCCTCGTACGCCATCACCGGCCCCAGGTCGGAGCCGCCGATGCCGATGTTGACCACGGTGCGGATCCGCTCGCCGGTGTGCCCGCGCCACTGCCCGCCGCGTACCTGCTCGGCGAACTGCGCCATCCGCTGCCGTACGGCGTGCACGTCGCCGACCACGTCCTGACCGTCCACGGTCAGCGCGGCGTCGGCGGGCAGTCGCAGCGCGGTGTGCAGCACCGCCCGGTCCTCGGTGCCGTTGATGTGCTCACCGGCGAACATCGCGGCGATCCGGTCGGCGAGCCCGACCCGCTCGGCCAGCGCGGTCAGCAGCCCGAGGGTCTCGTCGGTGACCAGGTTCTTGCTGTAGTCGACATAGAGGTCGGCAACCTCGACGGTCAACCGTTCGCCCCGCTCGGAGTCGGCGGCGAACAGGTCCCGCAGGTGCGTCGCGCGGATCTCGTCGGCGTGCTTGCGCAGGGCCTGCCACTCGTCGGTGGTGGTGACGTCCGCAGCCATCGGATCGATCGTCTCCTCGCTGTGTCGGCACACCGCCGGGGTCCGACCGACGGCTGAGACCAGCCTGCCACATGAAGATCGCCGTGCCAGCCCGACGCCCGCGAGTGGTCACGATCCGCAGGTGAGCGGCGACCGGGCGGGTCCGCCGAAGGCGAGGTCAGAGGCCGCGGTACGACCTGGGCCGGGGACAGGGCATCGTAAGGACATGACGACGTCGGCCCCGATCGCCTCCCCAGCCGCTCCCGCGATGCCCACCACCACCCGCATACCGCAGACCCTGCTGGTGCTCGGCGCCAGCGGTGACCTGACCGGTCGGCTGCTCCTGCCCGGCCTGGGTCGGCTGGTGGCCAGCGGCGCGTTGCCGGGGCTGCGGCTGATCGGCAGCGGCATGGACGACTGGGACGACGAGCGGTGGCGTCGCCGGGTCACCGAGTCCTTCGCCACCGTCGGCGCGGACGGCCCCCGCGAGACCGAACTGATCGGCCGGAGCTGGTACGTGCCGGCCGACGTGACCCGCGAGGAGGATCTGCGGCGGCTGCTGGGCGACTGCACCGGCCCGTTGGTGATCTTCTTCGCGCTGCCGCCGATGGTGGCCGCCCGCTCGGCCGCCGCGCTGGCCCGCATCGGCGTACCGCCCGGCACCCGGCTGATGCTGGAGAAGCCGTTCGGTGTCGACCGGATCTCGGCCCGGTCGCTGAACAACCTGCTGGCCACCCTGGTGCCCGAGGAGCAGGTGCACCGCATCGACCACTTCCTCGGCAAGTCGACGGTGCTGAACCTGCTCGGCCTGCGGTTCGCCAACCGGATCTTCGAGCCGGTGCTCAACTCCACGCACGTGGCCTGCGTGGACATCGTCTTCGACGAGACCCTCGGCCTGGAGGGTCGGGCCGGCTACTACGACGGCGCGGGCGCGCTTGTGGACATGGTGCAGAGCCACCTGCTCCAGGTGCTCGCCCTGCTCACCATGGAACCGCCGCCCAGCCTGGAGGCCCGGGAGTTGCGGGGCCGCCTGGCCCAGGTGTTGCGGGCCACCCGGCTGTGGGGTGACGACCCGGTGATGTCCAGCCGCCGGGGCCGGTACACCGCAGGCGAGATCGCCGGTCGGCGGCTGCCGAGCTACGTCGACGAGCCGGGCGTCGACCCGGCCCGGGGCACGGAGACGCTTGCCGAACTGGTGTTGACCGTGGACACCTGGCGCTGGGCGGGAGTGCCCTTCCGGTTGCGGTCGGGAAAGGCCATGGCCGGCGTACGCAAGGAAGCGGTCATCACCTTCAAGCAGCCGGACCGGGTGCCCGACGGGCTGACCGGGTACGAGCGTCCGGACCGGCTGCGGATCGGGTTCGGCCCGGACCGGCTCGGCCTGGACCTCAACATCAACGGTCCGGGCAACCCCTTCGACCTGGACCAGGTGGACCTGCTGGCGGAGTTCGGCCCCGGTGACCTGCCGGCGTACGGCGAGGTGCTGCGCGGCGCGTTCGACGGGGACCCGACCCTGTCGGTGCGCGGCGACGTGGCCGAGGAGTGCTGGCGCATCGTCGAGCCGGTGCTGGCCGCCTGGAAGGCGGGCGCGGTGCCGCTGCGGGATTACCCGGCCGGCTCCGCCGGACCCGCCGACTCGTTGCTGGGCCCGGCGAGCGGCTGGCGTCTCCCGCGCCCGGCAGAGCGAAGCTCTCACTGAGTGTGACATGCTGACCCCTCTCAGCTATCTCTCAGCCGGCGGTGTTAGCTTGCCGACCCGACGGGATCCATCGTGGATGGCGCTGATCCCGTTGCGGCACAACGGATCTGCGTAAGAATCTCGCGTCCGCGCCGCGCCCGCCGCTGTCGAGGGAGATGCTCGTGGTGTTCAAGAAGATGCTGGGTGCCTTCGGGATCGGCGCGCCCAGCGTCGACACGGTCCTGTCGAATCCGAGCACCCGCCCCGGGCTGATGCTCGGTGGGCAGGTGAACCTGACCGGCGGCAGCCATGACGTGGACATCGACCAGATCGTCGTGGGGCTGGTCACCCGGGTCGAGATCGACGGCGAGGAGGGGGACCACGACGCCACCGTCGAGTTCCACCGCGCCCCGGTCGCCGGTGGGCTGCGCCTGGCGCAGGGGCAGCAGTTGTCCCTGCCGTTCCAGGTCCAGATGCCGATCCAGACCCCGGTGACCGACGTGTACGGCCAGCGCCTGCCCGGCATGACCATGGGGCTGCGCACGGAGGTGGTCATCCGTGGCGCGGTCGACAAGGGCGACCTGGACCCGGTGCACGTGCACCCGCTGCCCGTGCAGGAGCGCATTCTCGAGGCCTTCGGTCGGCTCGGCTTCCAGTTCAAGGGCGCCGACCTGGAGCGGGGGCAGATCGCCGGGGTGCACCAGACGCTGCCGTTCTACCAGGAGATCGAGTACTTCGCCGCGCCGCAGTACGCCCACGGGGTCACCGAGGTCGAGGTGACCTTCCTGGCCGACGAGCAGGGCATGGACATCGTCCTGGAGTTCGACAGGCGAGGCGGCCTCTTCACCGGCGGCCACGACTCCTACGGCCGTTACCGGGTCGCGCACGCCGACGCCGAGCGACTCGACTGGGCCGCCGTGGTGGACGGCTGGTTCCGCGAGGCCCTGGAGCAGTACCGCGCCACCCAGCCCGGCTACGGCCAGCCGGGGTACGGGTATCCGCCGCATCAGCCCGCCTACGGCCACGACCACGACCACGACCATCATGGGCGGAGTGGGCCCGGAATGGGCGCGGTGGCTGCCGGTGTGGTGGGCGGTGCGGCGCTCGGGTTCGCCGGCGGCATGGTGGCCGAGGAGGTCTTCGACGCCTTCGGCGACGACGGTGGGGACGAGGGCGCAGACGACGGCGGCGACGAGTGACCGGAGATGTCGCACCGGCGCGTGAGCTGGGCACCAGGGGCGTGTGAGCTGGGCTTTCATCGGGTGGTGGGCTGCGGTTAACCCGGGCGTGAGCTGCGGTTTTCCGGGGCTTGGATGATGCAGGACGGCCGGGTCTGACCCCTGGTCGGCGCGGGTGGAGCGAACGTGGCAATGGCCACAGCGCGCTTTCTTGCCATGAGTTTGCAACTACGCAAGTATGGCGCTGTGGCGATCCAAGATCCCTACCCATTGGGCGGCTCACCGGCCGGTCACCTCGGGTCGGACGCCGCACCCATCGTCGCCACCCGCGAGGAGCGGTAACAGTCATGTCCCGAACGACAGGTGTCCGGCTGGCCGCCGGCACCGCACTGCTACTCGCCCTGGTCGCCTGCTCGTCACCGACCAACCCGTCGGGCGCTCCGGCCGACGCCCCCCTGATCGTGGCGACCGCCGGAGAGCCGGACACCCTCAACCCCGTACTCAACTACGGGGTCGACGGCGCAGCGCTGATCTTCGACGGTCTGGTCAGCCGGGACGAGCGTAACCACCTCGTCCCGGCCCTGGCCCGGGAGTTGCCCACGGTCTCCGACGACGGCAAGAGCATCACCGCTCGGCTCCGGGACGGAGTGCTCTTCCACGACGGCGCCCCGCTGACCGCGCGGGACGTCGTCTTCACCTACCAGGCGGTGCTCGACGAGAAGGTCGACTCGACGCTGCGCAGCGACCTGGACATGCTCGCCTCGGTCACCGCGCCGGACGACACCACAGTGGTCTTCACCCTCCGGTACGCCTACGCGCCGTTCCTGCAACGGCTGACCCTCGGCATCGTGCCGGCCGCCGCATTCGACGGGCAGGACGTCAACAAGGCCGCCTTCAACCGGCAACCGATCGGCACCGGGCCGTACCGGGTCACCTCGTGGACCCCGGGTGACCGGCTGGTGCTGGCCGCCAACGACCGCTACTGGGGTGGCCGACCCACCAACAGCGGCGTCGTGGTCGCCTTCGTACCCGACGACAACGTCCGCGCCCAGCGCACCCGCGCGGGCGAGTTCGACGCCGCCGAACTGCCACCCAAGCTGGCCAGCGGCTTCGACACTCAGCCCGGCTACCGGGTGCACAAGACGCCCACCGCCGACTACCGGGGCGTCATGCTGCCGATGGGCAACCCGGTCACCGGCGACGTGGCGGTGCGCCGCGCGCTAAACGTCGCCGTCGACCGCGCCGCGATGGTCAACGGCGTCCTCGGCGGGGCCGGCGAGCCGGCGTACGGTCCGGTGCCGCCGTCGTCGGAGTTCGCCGAGCCGTCCGTGGCCGGCGCACCGACCGCCGACCCGGCCGCCGCCACCGCGCTGCTGGACGCCGCCGGCTGGCGGCCCGGCCCGGACGGCATCCGGGTCAAGAACGGCACCCGGGCCGCCTTCAGCCTGATGTACCCGGCCGCCGACAGCCTGCGCAAGGAGCTCGCCCTGGCCGTCACCGCGGACGCGAAGAAGATCGGCATCGCGGTCACGCCCGAGGGCCTCACCTGGGACGCCATCACTCCCCGAATGGGCTCCGACGCCCTGATCATGGGTTACGGCACCCCGTACGACCCGGACTTCGTCTCCTACAAGCTGTTCCACTCCGACTTCGCCGGGCAGGGCTTCTTCAACCCCGGCTCGTACGCCTCGGAGGTGACCGACCGGGCGTTGCGCGACGGGCGGGCCGAGGCCGACCCCGCGCGACGCAAGGCCGCCTACGCCACCTTCCAGCGGCAGCTGGCCACCGACGTGCCGTGGGTGTTCCTCACCTACCTGGAGCACACCTACGTGGTGCGGGACTCGGTGAACGGTGTGGTGCCCCGGGTCGAGCCGCACGAGCACGACGTCGCCAACAGCATCTGGTGGAACATCCACACCTGGACCCGGCGATCGTGACCGCCCCGACCCGGGCCCGGCCTCGGCGGCGCACCGGCGCCGGCCGCATGATCCGCAACCGGCTGCTGGTGGCCGTACCGGTGCTCTTCGCCACCAGCGCGGGCATGTTCGCCCTCGGTGCGGCCTCACCGATCGACCCGGCCCAGCAGTACGCCGGTGCGGCGGCCTTCACCACGAGCGAGGAGAACCTCGCCCAGATCCGGGCCAACTGGGGCATCGACGACCCGCTGCCGGTGCAGTACCTGCGCTGGCTGGGCAACCTGCTCCAGGGTGACCTGGGCTGGTCGACCAGCCGACACGAACCGGTGGTCGACGTGCTGGCCGCCCGCGCCGGCTGGACCCTGCTGCTTGTCGGTGCCGCCCTGGTCGTGGTGCTGGTGGCCAGCCTGCTGCTGGGCACCCTGGCCGCGTACCGCCGGGGTGGCTGGTTCGACCGGGCGCTGCGCACGACCGCGTACGCGATCCAGTCGGTGCCGTCGTTCTGGCTCGGCCTGGCCGCGATCGCGCTGTTCGCGCTCAGCCTCGGCTGGCTGCCGGCCGGCGGCCTGACCGACATCACCGCCACCAGCACCGACGTGGCCGACGTCGCCCGGCACCTGATCCTGCCGGTCGGGGTGCTGGCAGTGTCCCAGTTGCCATGGTTCGTGCTGTTCATCCGTGACTCGGTCGCCGACAGCCTGCGCGACGACCACGTGCTTGCCGCCCGCGCCCGTGGCCTGCCGGGGCGTACCGTCCTGTTCGGTCACGCCCTGCGCACCGGACTGCTGCCCTTCCTCACCCTGATCGGCACCCACCTGCCCGAACTCGTCGGCGGAGCGGTGCTGGTGGAGACCGTGTTCTCGCTGCCCGGCCTGGGTGCGGTGACCGTGCAGGCCGCGCTGGGCAGCGACTTCCCGCTGCTGGCGGCGATCACCCTGGCGACCACGGTCGTGGTGCTGGCCGCGAACCTCGCCACCGACCTCGCGTACGCCGCCGCCGACCCACGGGTACGGCTCGAATGACCACCGCCGTCCTCACCCGGGTACGCCGACTGCCTCGACTTCGGCCGGGCCGTCTCGGCGCGACCGTCGCCGGCACGGTGCTCGCCGTCGCCGTGCTCGCCTGCCTGCTCGCCCCGGTGCTCTGGCCGCTGGACCAGAGCGCGATCGACCTGTCGCAGACCCGGCTGGCGCCGTCGCCGGCCCACCCGGCCGGCACCGACGATCTCGGCCGCGACGTGCTGCTGCGCAGCATCTACGGGCTGCGCGTCTCGCTGCTGGTCGGCGTTTTCGCCGCCGTGGTCGCCGCCGTCATCGGCGGTGCCGTCGGTGCGCTCGCCGGCACCCTCGGCGGCTGGGTCGACCGGATCCTGATGCGGCTGGTGGACACCATCGCGGCGATGCCGCACCTGCTGCTGGGCATCTTCATCGTGGCGATGCTGCGACCCAGCCTGGGCGCGGTGGTGCTCTCCGTCGGGCTCACCCACTGGCTGTCCACCGCCCGGATCGTCCGGTCCGAGCTGCTGAGCCTGCGGCACCGGCCGTTCATCGACGCGGCCGTCTCCGGTGGGGCCGGACGGATGCGGGTGCTCACCCGGCACCTGCTGCCGCACGTGCTGCCCCGGCTCGCGCTGGCCACCACCCTGATGATCCCGCACGCGGTGTGGCACGAGACCGCTCTGTCCTTCCTCGGTCTCGGCCTGCCCCCGCACCTGGCCTCCCTCGGCAACATGATCAACGACGGTCGGGGTTCCCTGCTCGCCGGCGCCTGGTGGGCCAGCCTCACCCCGGGCCTGGTGCTGATCGTGGTCACGCTCGCGTTGGCCACCCTCACCGCCCACTGGCGGGACCACCTCGACCCCCGGGTACGCGCGGAGTTGCAACTGTGACCACCACCGACCCGCTGCTGGCCGTCGCCGGACTCACGGTCCGCTTCCGGCTGCCGGACGCCGTCGTCCACGCCGTCACCGACCTGCACCTGGACATCCGACCCGGTGAACTGGTCGCCGTCGTCGGCGAGTCCGGCTGCGGCAAGTCGGTCCTCGCCCACGCCCTGCTCGGCCTGCTGCCCCGCAACGCCACGGTCACCGGCCGCGCCCTGCTGCGCACCGACAGCGCCGGATCGCGCAGCGGTAGCGCCGGCTCGCGCACCGACAGCGCCGGATCGCGCGGCGGTAGCGCCGGCTCGCGCGGCGGTAGCGCCCTGGCGCGCGGTGGCGACGGGGCAGCGCCGGTCGACCTGCTCGCCTGCCCGCCACGACAACTGGCCCGGCAGGTACGCGGACGGGTCGTCGGGCTGGTGCCGCAGAGCCCGGCGACCTCGCTGACACCGGTGCGTACCGGTCGTCGGCTGCTGGTGGAGACGCTGCGGGCACACGGTCACACCGGCGCCGACGCCCCTGTCGCCGCCGACCGCCTCGCCGTCGACGTCGGCCTGGACCCGGCCGACCTCGACCGCTACCCGCACGAGTTGTCCGGCGGCATGGCCCAGCGGCTGGCCACCGCTCTGGCGCTCGCGCCCGACCCGCCGCTGCTGCTTGCCGACGAGCCGACCACCGGCCTGGACCGCCCGCTTGTCGATCACACCCTCGACCTGCTGCGCCGACGCTGCGACGCCGGCGCCGCCGTCCTGCTGATCACCCACGACCTGGCTGCCGCACAGCGGGTGGCCGACACCGTGGCGGTCATGTACGCCAGCCGCATCGTCGAGCACGCCCCCACCGAGGCGCTGTTCGAGGCACCCGGGCACCCGTACAGCGCGGCGCTGCTCGACGCGCTGCCGCAGCGGGCGTTCCGGCCCGTGCCGGGGCACCCGCCGATGCTTACCGACCTGCCGGCCGGCTGCGCGTTCGCCGCCCGCTGCGACCGGGCCACCCCGGCCTGCCGGGTGCAGCCCGCGTTCACCGGCATCCGCGCCGGTCAGGTCGCCTGCCATCACCCGCTGGAGCGCGCCGAACTCTGCGCCGAGGTGCCGGCGTGACCGGCCGCGCCCTGGCCGCCTGCCAGGTCAGCGCGAGCTACGGCTCGCAGCGGGTGCTCGATCGCGTCGACCTGCACATCGCCGCCGGTGAGACGGTGGGGCTCAGCGGCCCCTCCGGCAGCGGCAAGTCCACCCTGGCCCGGTTGCTGGCGCTGCTGCACCGGCCGGACTCCGGTCACGTCAGCCTCGACGGCGCCGCGGTGACCGGCACCCGGCATCAGGTGCCGGTCGCGATGCGTACCCGGGTGGCGATCCTGTTCCAGAGCCCGCGCGCCGCCACCGACCCTCGGCTCACGCTGGCGGAGATCATCGCCGAGCCGTTGCGCGCCACCGGCACCCCGGCCGAGCAGGCCCGCGAGCGTACGGCCGAACTCGCCGACACCGTCGGGCTCACCACCGACCTGTTGACCCGGCGCCCGCACGCGGTGAGCGACGGCCAACTGCAACGGGCCTGCCTGGCCCGGTCGCTGGTGCACCGGCCGGCGTACCTGCTCTGCGACGAGGCGACCGCCATGCTGGACGCCTCCACCCAGGCCCACGTGGCGGCGGTGATCGGGGAGTACCAGCGCCGGCACTCCGCCGGCGTGCTGGTGATCAGCCACGATGCCGCGCTGCTGGCCCGGTGGGCCGACCGTGTCGTCGACCTGTCCTGACGAACCGGTGCTCACGTACGACGGCGGCCCCGGGGGAAGATCCCCAGGGGCCGCCGTGGCGTGGCACTGATCAGCTGGTCGGGAAGTTGTCCGGGGTACGGATGCGCTCCCGCATGAAGACACCGGACGGCGTCAGCACCGAGGTGCCTGTGTAGTTGCTGCCGTTGCAGGTGCCCGGTCGCAGCGCGGCGCTGCCCTCGGCCTTGTCGGAGAAGGTCCAGTTGGCGTACCCGATCTTCAACCGGTCCAGCAGGTCCAGCCACTGGGTGCTGCTGGCCAGGTCGACACCGCCGTCACCGGTGTAGTCCACCGTGCCGAACTCGGTGACGAACAGCGGCAGCCGGGCCGCCGCCCGCTCCACCTCGGCCCGGTAGTTGTCCCGGTGCGAGGCGGCGTAGAAGTGGAAGGCGTACATGACGTTGCTGGCGTTGACCGGGTTGTTGACGATCTCGGTGTGGTTGGCACCCTCGGAGACGCCAAGCGAGGACCAGCCCCGGGTGCCCACGATGACCACCGCGTCCGGGTCGTTGGCCCGGATCACCGGGATGACCTGGTCGGCGTAGTTCTTGATGGTCGACCAGCTCACCCCGTTGGGCTCGTTGGCGATCTCGTAGATCACGTTGTTCTTCGACGCGTGCCGGGCGGAGACCGCGGCGAAGAAGGTCTTCGCCCGCTCCAGGTTGAACATCGGGTCACCCGGAGTGAGCAGGTGGAAGTCGATCATCGCGTACATGCCGCGCCGGGTGGCCTCCTCGACCAGGGTGTTCACCCGGTTGGTGAACCTGGCCGGGTCGGTCTCGTAACCCTGCTCCTGCACGTACATCGCGATCCGGAACAGGTCCGCCCGCCAGTCGGTGGCAAGAGCGTCCAGGGAGGCGTTGTTGTAGCAGTTGTCGAACCACTGGATGCCGTGGGTGCTCATGCCGCGCAGCTGGATCGGCCGGCCGTACTGGTTGCACAGGTTGACCCCGCAGACCCGCAGCTGACCGTTGATCTGCACCGGGGTCTGCCCGGTCGGCGGGGGAGTGGTCGGCGGAGGGCTGGTCGGTGGCGGGGTGGTGGGCGGGGGAGTGGTGGTGGAACCGGTGCAGGGCACCCCGTTGAGGGTGAAGGCGGTCGGCGACGGGTTGCTGCCGGTGAAGCTGCCGTTGAACCCGATGCTGGTGCTGGCCCCGGTGGCCAGGTTGCCGTTCCAACTCTCGCTGCGCGCGGTGACGGCGTTGCCACTCTGGCTCCAGGTCGCCGACCAACCCTGGGTGACCCGCTGCCCACTGTCCGGGAAGCTGAACCCCAGGGTCCAGTTCCCGATGGCGTCGCCCAGGTTGGTGACGGTGACGTTGGCGGTGAAGCCGTTGGACCAACTGTTCGTCGTGTAGGTCACGGAGCAGCCGGTCGCGGCCATCGCGTTGGAGGCGGGCAACGCCGCGAGCGCGCCGAGGGTCAGCGCGCCGACGGCGCCGGCCGCGACCAGGAGACGTCGTGGACGGGACGGGGGATGCTTCATGGGGGACCGTCGCAATCTGGTCGTGGTGGGTGCGACCCTGCTGGGGGTACGGCTCGGTGTGCGGGTGTGGCTCGGTGGGCGGGTGCGGCTCGGTGGTGGTACGGCGGGTCCGGCCACATAGGACGGTGGCCGGGAGCGCTCCCACGAGAGCCTACGTCGGGTCGAAACAATGACGCAATATTTCGATGCATCGAAGTCCGAGCAACGGTCGACGCCCCGGGAAGTGCTCCCCGGGGCGTCGTGTCGGGCGCACCCGCTCAGCTCTGCTCGGCCGCGCGTCGCCGATCGGCCTCGGCGTCCGCGGCACCCACCGGAGTCGGGTCGGTGTCGCGCCGCGCCTCGCTGAGGTCGATGTCCGCGCCCGCCCGGGCGGCATCGGCCGCCGCGTCGTCCGCGCCCACCACCTCGCCGCCGGCGGTGTCCCCGCCGTCGGCGACCAACTTGCCCGCCGCGGTGACCGCGATCGGGGTGTACCTGGGATCGGTGGTCATCTCGTCCTCCCTCGTGCAGGTGAGGGTCAGGTACCCGCTCGTGGCTGCGGCCACACGGGACGACGCGCCGATCGGTGCGAATGCGCGGCTGGTTGCCCTATGGCAAATGCCACACCTCGTTCCGGCGGTCTGCCCCATTAGTCCGCACCGCCGGATCATGTCGTCGCAGCCTGCACGGGAGTCGACACCAACGGTGGTGAATATGGCCGCCGGCCTGTTCACGTTACGGAATCGGCGCAGCGTGACCGTGCGCGAGTTTGCGCCGGTAACTACCCTGACCCTGATCATGTGCCAGCGAACCTCTCGACTTGACAAGGGCCACACATGAGTGACAGTTACCCGCCGTACGGGGGGCAGCCGGATCCCAACGCCGGGGGCTGGGGCACCCCGCCCGGATCCCCGGTCGGACCGATGCCGCCCGGCTCCCCTGTCGGTCAGCCGATGCCGCACGGCTCCCCGGCCGGTCAGTCCGGCTACCCGTCGCCGTACGGCACGCCGGTCCCACCGCCCCCGCCGCCGTACGGCGCCCCACCGCCGCAGAAGTCGAAGAACGGTCTCTGGCTGGGGCTGGGCATCGGTGCCGCGGTGATGGCCGTGCTCGTCGCCTGCGGCGGAACCATCGGCTACTTCATGCTCTCCGCGGACGACGAGGACAACCCCACGCCGGTGGCCAGCGGCTCGAGCAGCCCGTCGGCCGCCGCTCCGCAGACCTCCGAATCCCCCTCGGCGGCACCGCCGCCCGTGGACGAGGAGCAGCCGGACAACAACAACGCGATCACCGCCCGCAGTTCCAGCGACCTGTCGGCGGTGTGCGACGGCAACCCCGTCCTCAACGCCGCGCCGTACACCAGCGCGAAGAGCGCCAAGATCTACACCTTCGCCAACTCCCCGGACCGCCCGGAATCCTGGCTGAGCAAGTCGGTCGGCTACAACAAGCCGTACTACGCCAAGGTCGCCGACTGGTCCAAGGTCTCGGTCGTCGGCTGCCTCACCTTCGAAGAGGGCAGCGAGGGCGAGCCGCGCAAGTGTGACTACAAGGACAGCGACGACAAGAAGATCACTGTCGACTATGTCTCCGCGCGCTACACCCTGACCTTCCACAACGCCAAGACCGGCGAGAAGATCGGTGACGGCGGCCGGATCAACGCTCCGGCGATCCGCTGCCCGAGCTTCATCTCCTACAACAAGTCGACGATGAAGGCGTACGCCTCGCCGGACGACGGCGCCATCGAGCTGGCGCTGGACAAGTTCACCTCCTGATTCGTACGCGACCACGGCGGGGACCCGAACCGGGTCCCCGCCGTGTCGTTGCACGGCTCGATCGGCCTGGTGTGGCGCGGGCGTCGGACCGTGTCCATGAGTTGCCGCGTCGTCGGCATAGGGCAGACTGCGTTGCGTGAGTCCCGTGAGTCGTCGCCGTAAGCCGAAGAGTCGATCCGTCCGACGCGGTGCGCCGCTCGTCGTGGTGGACGAGCCCGAAGAGTGCGACTGCCCGTACTGCGCCGGGGATCAGCCCACGCCGGAGCAACTCGACAGCCTGATGCCGCTGGTCGACCTGGACGCGATGCAGGACCCGACGGAAATCGAAGTTGCCGCCGCGATGTTCCTGGCGGTCGGTGCCCTCGTCGGGGAGGACTTCGACCGGGCGTTGCCGGAGCTGTTCGTACCGACGCTGGAGACGACGGCCACGGCATCGGCGCGCGCCATGCTCGCCGGCATCGCCGCAATCTGCGACGGCGACACGAGTTGCCTCGCGGCGCAGGCGGCCGGTCGGCTCGCCGAGGCAGGCGTCGACGCGCCGGCCTGGCTCGCCGAGTTGGAGATCCCGGTCGTGGCACAGGAGTGCCGCCAGTTCCTCAACCCGATGGGGGAGACCTTCCTGCTGGCCGGCATGTTCCAGCGGGCCGGCCGGTCGCTGGCCGTGTTCGTGGTGGTCGATCCCCTCGACTGTGGCGCTGCGCAGGAGATTCTCCTGATCGACCCCGACCAGTGGGATGCCGCGCGCCGGTCGCTCCGATCCGACCTGCGGGCCGGTGGCGTCTCCATCCGGGACGAGAGGATTCAGCCGGCAGACTTCCGCCGCGCCGTGCAGGAGGCGCTGGAGGTCCGTGCCGACCACGACCATGACCGCGACGTGGACGACCTCCTCGACGACGAGGACGGCCCCGGCTACCCGGCGTTCGCCCTGCTCCTGCGCAGTTGGCTACGGGCGCTGCCGGAGCCGGCCAGCCTGCCACGTCACCGGCACGACGGCGAACTGGACATCGCCTCGATCTCCGCGCTGCTGGACCGCATACCGGGGCGGGGGCGAAGAGGTGCCGTACCGGGACCCCGCACCGCCAAACTGCCGCCCAGACGGAAGAAGTCCGCCGGGCCGGCCCCCATCTACCGGATCAAAGTCGGCCTGAGGGGAGCCCGCCCGCCGATCTGGCGCCGCCTCGACGTTCCCGGGGACGTCACGCTGGCCCGGCTGCACACGCTGATTCAGGTCGCCTTCGACTGGGACGACAGTCACCTGCACGTCTTCGAAACCCCGTACGGCAGCTTCGGTCGTCCGGACGCAGAACTCGCTCACCGGGCCGAGTCGCGGGTCACCCTGGAACAGGTCGCGACCGCCGTGAACGACAAGCTCCACTACACCTACGACTTCGGTGACAGCTGGGAGCACGACATCCTGGTGGAACAGATCCTCGACCGTGATCCGGCCGTGACGTACCCGCGCTGTGTCGGTGGCCGGCGGGCCGCCCCGCCGGAGGACTGCGGAGGCGTGTGGGGTTACGCGGAGTTGGTGGACATCCTCGCCGACCCCACGCACCCCGAACACCAGGACCGCCGCGACTGGCTGGGCCTTACCGAATCCACCCCCTTCGACCCGGCCCACTTCGACGCGAAGGCGATCACTGCCGCGCTGCAACGGTTGCGCTGACGCCACCAGCCGCCGGGTTGCCGGCGGTTGGCAGGCTGTGCGCCATGGGGAGCCTCGTCACACAGTTGCCCGCCCTGATCGGTGTGCTGGTCGGCACCATCGGCACGATCGTGGCCACGTCGCTCGCCGACCGCGCCCGCTGGCGTCGCCGCCAGGGCGTGCGATGGGACGAGCGGCGACTCGACGCGTACGCCGAGTTCGCCCGCGCGCTCAAGGAGGTGCACACCATCGCCAGCCGGCTGATCGGCGGCTACCTCGACCGCGAGCAGGAACTCGCCCTGCTGACCGAGGCCAACTTCCGGCACACCATCGCCTGGGAGAACGTCCTGCTGCTCGGCGACGCCCCGACGGTGACCGCCGCCCGGGCGTGGCGCGACGCGGTCTGGGAGGTCGAGAGCCTGGCCCGCGACGGCTCCGCCACCGACGGGCTGCCCGACCTGCTGCACCGTGCCAACGAGGCGCGGGACCAGTTCTACGACGCGGCCCGCGGTGGCCTCGGCGTCAGCGGCGGCTCGGTGGCCCAGGCCGCCCTGCTGGTCGACCGGCTCTACCCACGCCACAGCCGCCCGCCCGCGCAACGCTGAGCTCAGTGAGCTGATGCCCTGATCACCCGGCGGCGCTCAGCCGCGCTGTGTTCAGCCGCGCTGTGTTCAGGCGTGGTGCGCGGGTTGGTCGAGGATGGCGCTGAACCGCTCCTCGGCCAGGTCGAGCTGGTCGAGGATGTGTTGGCGCACCGGCGCGGACAGGGGAGTGTCGGCGCGGGTGACCAGATCGCGGAAGACCGACACCAGTGGGCGGTACTTGCGCGCCAACGCTTCCACCTTCGGCCCGACCGAGTGGATGACGCCGACACCGTTGTCGGTGAAGTCGGAGACCTTGATGACCCGGGCCCACGGCTCACCCTCGAGACTGTGCACGAGATGCTCGCGGTACTGCTCGTTGCGGTCCCGCTCCGGATCCCACGGCGGATTGGTGACCGCCGCGACCAGCCGCGCCACCCGCGTACCGAACCGGTCGGCGAGCACCGCCAACGCCGCACTGGTCGGATCACCCCCGGTGTACGCCTCACCGGCCAGTTCCGCCGGATGGTCCTCCACCGCGTCGTGCAGCAGACCGGCGACGATCACGTCCGGTTCGCGTACCTGGTAGTGGTGCATCAACCGGATCGCCACCCGCAGCAGATGATTGACGTACGGCTCCCGGGACCGCCGGTCGTCGCGGTGCAGCCGGGCAGCCAACTCCAACGCCTCACCGAACCGACGCCGGGCGTCGGCGTCGAACGCCGCACACTCCAGCCGGAACCTCTCCCGCAGGCCCGGCTCGCCGTGCATCTCGGTGATGGCGTGCATCGGCATGGTGGCCAGATACGGCGGTAGATCCATCCGTCTCTTATATCCGATGTCCACCACCTCTCCCGACCGCGCACGCTGTCGTCATGACGGCCATAACAACCGAGTCGGGGCCCATCGGCTGCCGTGACACCTCGCCGTGAGCGCATAGGATCTGCCCATGCAGGAGGGCCGGTGGACGACGATCACCCCGTCGCAGTTCGCGCACGAGCGGGAAGCGCTGGCCCACGTCCAGGCCCTGTTGCCGGACACCGAGCCGTACCGCGCGTGGTCGAATTTCACCTTCACTGCACAAACCGGGCACCCGTACGAGGTCGACCTGCTCGTCGCCGCCCCCGGCGGCCTCTATCTCGTCGAGATCAAGAGCTGGTCCGGGCGGCTGACCTCCAGCGGCTCGAACTGGCTGCTGCACGGCCCGAACGGCACGCGCACGTTCGACAACCCCCTGCACCTGGCCGACGCCAAGGCCAAGAAGCTCAAGTCGTTGTTGCAGGTCGCGGCGAGCCGCCGCCGAGGTCACCCGGTACGGATCCCGTTCGTGCAGGCGGCGGTGTTCCTGTCCAAGCCAGGGCTGACGATCGACCTGTCCGACCACCACCTGCACGGCATCTACGGTCCCGAACCGGCCGACGACCGTCAGTCGACCGGTGATCAGCGGCAGCGGAGGCTGGACCCGATCACGTCGTTGCTGCTCCGCCGTCCCGACGACGAGCGGCAGCGGGTCACCCGGGAGACCTCGGTGGCCCTACCCGATCTGCTGGCCGATGTCGGCATCGCCCGCAGCCGCCGGCACTATCAGGTCGGCGCCTGGGAGTTGGAGACCCGGCCGTTCGACGTGGGGCCGACCTGGCAGGACCACCGGGCCCGGCACCGGGATCTGGAACGCGAACGCCGCCGGGTGCGGATCTATCTGGTCGAGCGCAACGCGGCGCAGACCGAGCGGGCGAGCATCGAACGGGCCGCCCGGCGGGAGATGGAGGTGCTGCACGGGATCAGCCACCCCGGCATCGTTCAGGTCGACTCGATGGAGCAGCACGAGGCAGGCCCGGCGCTGATCTACCGACACGATCCCCGGACTGTTCGCCTCGACCACTACATGGCCCAGTACGGCGAACAACTCGACCCCCTGACCCGCCTCGCCCTGATCCGCCAGCTCGCGGAGACGGTGGCGTACGCCCACCGCCGCAAGCTGCACCACCGTGCCCTCTCGGCCCGCAGTGTGCTGGTCGCCCCGGGGCCGCGTCGGCGCGGCGGCGGCGAGCAGGAGGCGTGGCTGACCCCTCGCCTGCAGATCAGTGACTGGCAGACCGCCACCCGTGGCATCGAGAGCAGCGGCAGTGGCGACCTGGTCACGCCCTCCTCGCACGCTGCCGACCACATCGAGCGTTCGGCCGAGGCGTACCTCGCGCCGGAGTTGACCGCCCCGAAACCCGACCCGGTCGCGATGGACGTGTTCGGCCTCGGCGCGTTGACGTACCTGATCCTGACCGGGCAGCCCCCGGCGGCGCAGCGTCCGGAACTGTTGACCCGGCTGGCCCGCGACAACGGCCTGCGGGCCTCGGCGATCGCCGAGACGATCAGCACCTTCGCGGACGAGATGATCCAGGCGGCGACGGCACCGGTGCCCACCCAGCGGCTCACCACCGTCGCCGAGTTCATCGAGATGCTGCAGGAGGTGGAGGACGAGCTGACCGCTCCGCCTCCGGCCGCCACGCACTCGCCGGAGCCGGAACCGCCGCAGGTTGATCCGCTGGAGGCGCGCGGCGGTGACCGGGTCGGCGAATGGAAGATCGTCCGCAGCCTCGGCACCGGCTCGACCTGCCGGGCGTTCCTCGCCTTCAACGAGCGCACCCGCCGTAACGAGGTCCTCAAGGTCGCCCTCTCCGACGAGAAGGCCGCCCGGTTGGCCCACGAGGCCCGGGTCCTCGGCCCGCTGACCGACTCGCGGGTGATCCGGCTGGCCCGGCCGGAGCCGCTGCAGGTCGGCACCCGCACCCTCGTGGTGCTGGAGCACGCCGGCGACCGCACCCTGGCCCGGAAGCTGCGCGACGACGGTCGGCTCACCGTCGACGAGTTGGAGACCTACAGCGACTATCTGTTCGGCGCCCTGGACTACCTGGAGGGCGAGGGCGTCTACCACCGCGACATCAAACCGGACAACATCGCCATCCGGGTCCGACCGAACCGCACCCGTCAACTGGTGCTCTTCGACTTCTCCCTGGCCGGCGTCTCGGTCAAGGAACTCGCCGCCGGCACCCCGCGCTACCTCGACCCGTTCCTCGGCACCGCCGCCCGGCAGGTCTACGACAAGCATGCCGAGTGGTACGCCCTGGGCGTCACGCTGCACGAGATGGCTTCCGGTGAGCTGCCGCTGTGGGGCGACGGCGGCACCGAACCGCAGCTCACCGAGGGCCCGCCGGTGCTGGCCGCGGAGGCGTTCGACGCGGCGATCCGCGACGAGCTGGTGGAGTTCTTCCACCGGGCCCTGCACCGCGACCACCGTCGCCGGTTCGCCTCCCTGAAGGAGATGCGCGACGCCTGGCAGCAGGTGTTCCGCCGCTCCGACGCGAGCGCCCCGGTCGGTAGCGAGCATCCGGAGATCGAGACCGAGGAGCCGGACGAGAAGGCCGCCGAGAAGGCTCGGGAGGAGGCCGCCGGCAAGGCCACCCGCGCCACTGCGCTGGAGGCCGCCGGGCTCACCCCACGGGCGGTGTCCGCCGCGCACCGGGTGGAGGCCACCACCGTCGGCGAACTGCTCGCTGTCGGTAACAACACGTTCGCCACGCTGCCCGGTCTCGGTGCCCGCACGCGCCGGGAGTTGCAGCGCCGGGTCAAACAGTGGCGCACCCGGCTGGGGGAGCGGGAAACCATTCCCACCTCGGCCGCCGCCCGCAAGGCCGCCACCGCCGAGGTCGCCACCGAGACCACCGCCGCCGGCGGCGACACCGATCTGGTACGCGTCGGCCTCGACGCCATCGCCGCCCTGCTCGTACCGGCCAAGAACGGTCGCAACACCGCCGAAGTGGAAGCCACTCGGCTGCTGCTGAACCTGCCCGACGCCACCGGCGCGCTACCCGCCCTGCAACTGTGGCCGCAGCAGCCCCAGGTCGCCGCCGCCGTCGGCGTCACCCCCGGGCGGATCGCCCAGATCCTCGGCAAGCAGCGCAAACGCTGGCACGACATGCCGGTGGTGGGCAGCGTGCGTACCCAGATCATCGAGCTGTTGCGCGACGGCGGGCGGGTGATGGGGGTCGCCGAGCTGGCCGCGGCACTGCTGATCAGCCGCGGCTCGGTGCGCACCGGGGATGACCTGCGGCTCGCGGTGGCGGTCGCCGCCGTGCGGGCGGCCGTCGAGATCGACGCCATCGAGCAGGAGCCGCGCCTGCTGCTGCGGCGACATGCTCGCGGCGACATCGACGGCAAACCGAATCCACGCGGCGATCGGCTGCTGGTCGCCCTTGAGGCGGGCGAGGACGACGGTCCGGACGCCCCAGCCGCGCCGGCCCTGCTCGACTACGCCGACGCGCTCGGCAAGGCCGCCGACGAACTCGCCGCCAGCGAGGTGCTGCCCAGCGCGGCGACCGTGCTGCGTACCCTCGCGTCCGTCGTCCCGCCTGGCGGCGTGGCGGACACGATCGACGACCGGCGACGCGTGGTGCTCGCCGCCGTGGCCTCGGACCAGGCTGCCGCGACCGCCCGGCTGGAGCTGTACCCGCGCAACCTCGACCCGGTACGCGCGCTGCGACTCGCCCAGGCCGGCGTGGTGCCCCCGGCGACCACCCCCGAGGGGCGACGGGGCCTGACCCCGGAGCACGTAATCCAGCGGGTGACCGCCCGTTTCCCCGAGCTGACGGCACCCCTGCCGTCGCACCCGAAACTGGATCAGCTGCTGGCCGAGGCCGGTTTCGAGCTGCGCTGGGATCGGGACCGGTACCTCCCGCCACCGCCACGCGCCGGGTCATCCTCGATGTCGATCGTCCAGCGTCGCCCCTCGGCCACGAACGCGCCGAGCCGCTGGGAGGCCGAGTCCCCGGAACTGGCCGCGGCGGTGCGGGCCGAGGAACGGCTGACCGGTGCCAGGTCCGCCGGAGGCTTCCGCGCGTTGACCGTACGCCTCAACCGGTACGCACTGGCCCGCGCGGAACTGGCCCGACGCTTCGACGCCCGACCGGTCAACGTGGCCGCGGTGTTCCTGCGTGAGCTACGCGGCCTGGTCGACGCCCGACCGAAGCCCACCTGGGAGACGGTGCTGGGCGCGGACATCGCCGAGCCCGGCTCCCGGGCCGCCATCAAGCTCGGCGAGTACGTCGACCAGGCGTGGCAACTGGCGATGCCGTCGCTGCGGGCGCAGCTGCGCGTCGACGCCGGCCCGGTGCTGCTGCACGACGCGGCGGTGCTGGCCCGCTACCGGGCGATGGAACGTCTCCACGAGATGGCCGAAGCCGCCCGGGCCGGAGAGGGCGACGTCTGGCTCCTCTGCCCGATGGAGGACCCGGGAGTCCTGCCCAAACTGGACGGAGCCGTGGTGCGCGTCGGCGACAACGAATGGATCGCCCTCCCCGACGCCTGGGCCACCAACGCCCACCGCAGCGCCGCCCTAACCTGACCCCCCTCCCTCCCCTCTCTCCCACGTCCCCGGATCGTGGCAGTGTGGCTGCGCGACACGCCGACACCTGAACAGCCCCACTGCCACGTTCAGGGAGGCGTACCAGATGTGGACGGGCTTTGGGGGTTGTGCACAGTGGTTTTGTTGTCCACAGGGGGCGGGATCTGTGGCTGCGGGTGGGTGGGGCAGGGTGGCACGGTCGGCGGCGTGGATACGGTGTTGGCGGAGCTGGTGAGGCGAGGGAACGGGCTGGTGACCCGGTCGATCGTCGAGCAGGTCGTGCCGGACTGGATCCTGCAGCGGGCGTGCACCAACGGCGAACTCGTACGGGTGCTGCCCGAGGTGTTCGCGGCGGCACATCTGTTGAATGACGAGAGCGTTCCGCCGCTCAGCCGGATCGGCCCGGCCCTCGGCCGCCGTGCGGTAGCTGCCTGGGTACGCGGGCGCGGCGCGCTGAGTCACCTCACCGCCCTCGATGTGTGGGGACTGCGCCAACAGCTGTCCGGGGACCTGCTGTACGTGAGCGCACCGGCTGACAGCGGCCTGCGAGACTGGCCCGGAGTGCGGGTCCTTCGGCGTCGACATTTCACCCTCGCTCCACCATCGATGGTGGTACGACAGGGGATGCCGGTGACCACCATCGAGCGAGCCCTTGTCGACTCCTGGCCGATGCTTGCGCTGGACGAGCAGCGGACGCCGATGATCAGGGCGGTCAACGATCGGCTGACCACCTCCGGCCGCCTGCAAGCTGTGCTCGACGGCACGGCAAGGGTGGCCGGCCGGGTAGCGCTGCGTACGCTGCTGACCCGCCTTGCCGACGGCTGCCGCAGCCCGCTGGAGATATGGGGACACGAGCGCGTCTTCACCGGTCCCGGAATGCCGACGTTCCAGCGGCAGGTGCAGATCCGACTCGGCCTGCGCAACGTCTACCTGGATTTGTACGCCGAGCCGGAACGGGTCAACATCGAACTCGACGGGGCCACCACCCACGGCGACCCCCGGCAGCGTGAAGTCGACCTCCGTCGCGACGCCCGACTGGCAGCCCTCGGCATCCTGGTCGTCCGCTTCGCCCATCGTCGGCTCGTGCGCGAGCCGGAGACCGTACGCCGGGAAACCCTCGCCATCCTCGCCACCCGTCGACCCAGGTAGGCGCCCCCACGGGCCCGACGACGTACGCCACACCTGGCTCTACCCGCGCGTCACGGCTACCGTCTCGCCATGGTGGATTCCGCGCGGGAGCGCGTCGCGGCCTTCTGGGACGCTCATATCGAGGCATGGCTCGGCGGTGACGATCACCTGCCACTGCAGCTTGAGGAGTGGTTCGACCCCTATGTGGGCGTCGGCCCCGGTGAGGTGACCCGAGACGGCTTTCCCGAGCCGTACCATGGCGATCTTCTTGGTCTGGAGCACACGCCGCGGATGGTGGTGCTCGGCCTGAATCCTGGCGAGTTCCGTCCCCGCTTCCAGGCGCGGGATGGCATCTTCGCCGAGGAGCTCAAGCGGAGCGGCTCTTACAGCAGATGGGCGACCACCTGCCCCTACAACCGGGAGCCGTGGACGCTGCCCCACGAGATGGGTCGCAACCGCTACTACCTCGCCCGCCTGGAGTTCACCCGGCGATGGCTCCAGGACCCGGACGCCGACCACCGCGACCTTCTGATCTTCGAGTGCTATCCGTGGCACTCGAAGGCCGTCACCGCCCCGTTGAAGCCACCACAGGCGGGCATCGAGGAGTTCGTGTGGCAGCCGATCGCGGAGTTGCCGGTGCAGGACGTGTTCGCCTTCGGCCGACCATGGGATCACCTCGCCCAAGCGCTCGGGCTTCCCGAGTTGGGCAGGCTGGGCTCCGGTGGCAAGGGCTACGGGTCGGCCGTGCCCAGCCGGGCGGTGCGCCTGTATTCGCTGCCGTCCGGCCAACGGCTCGTGGTCGAGTTGCACGCCGGTGCGGCCGGGCCGCCGAGTGCGACGGAAACCGCCCTCCTGCGCTCGGCACTCAATTCGGATTTGCCGATGCGGTCGGCGGACACTCCTGCCTGATCGGTTGTTCTCCTCGGTAGCCCCGGCCGGTCACGATGTCCCTCCGATTCCTGTTTGTGGGACCGGTACTGAACGGGAAGGAGCGCGGGTGCGAATCGCCGGACGGGTGTCGTTGGACGAGGTAATGGGCGAGCTGCGGGCCGCGCGGAGCGTGTTCCATTCGGAGGCGGACTTCCAGCACGCCTTCGCCTGGGCGGTTCACCGGCTCGACGCAGCCATCGCGGTCCGATTGGAGGTACGACAGGACAAGGCCGAATACCTGGACCTTCTCTGCCGTAGCCCGGATGGCAGCACCGCGATCGAGTTCAAGTACTTCACGGCCCACTGGGTCGGTGTCGACCCCGTCACCGACGAAGAGTTCCACCTGCGTGGCCACGCCGCCACCGACCTGGCTCGGCGCAACTTCGTCTTCGACATCGCGAGGCTGGAGCGTTTCGGTAGCCCCGACACCACGCCCACCAACGGCCTCGCGCTCCTCCTCACCAACGACCGCAGGCTGTGGGACCCGTCGCCTCATCAGCGGATGACCAGGGACCAGGAGTTCCGGATCTACGACGGCAGGCGGCTTACCGGCACTCTTCGCTGGGGACGCGACGGCAGTCACTACGTGCGGAACCAACGCGACCTGACCGGTGACTATCTGCTCAGTTGGCGGGACTACGTGGACCTGCCCGGGGGCAACGGGCGGTTCCGGTGGCTGGCGGTGCCCGTCAAAGACCTCGACGCACTGTCGGTTTCCGCGCCTGTTGTGACGGGCTGAGCCCGATGGTCACGGACAAGGCGTCGCGCCTCGTCAGTGATCCGGCTACGACCGCTCACCGGATTGAGAAGCTCCGCCGCTACCTGACGGCGAACGTCCTCGCGCCATCAGGTGCCTGTGTATGTCGGAGTCTCGACCAGTGTCGGCGTAGCGCCCTTCGCCATCCGGCAGGCGCGCCACGGCCGAACGCCGCCTTCGCCGCAGGTCAGCTTTCCCACGTCGGTCATCACTATGACCTGCGAATCGGCGACCGCCCGCTGCGGATTCTGGTTATCGCGATGGAGACGGGACGCCCCCGGGAGAGCGTGAACCTGGACGAGCGACGCGCCGAGGTGATGGCTTCTGCCGCCCTCGCCTTCCCGTCCCGGAACCCGCACATGCGAGGTGTTGCCAGCGCGCTGCGGCTTGCGGTCGGCCGCAATCCCGGTCCGGATCGTGATGGCGAACTGTTGCGGCTACCCACCCCGCCCCGGTCCGTGCACCTGTTCGACGCATTCGCCATGGCCAACCTGCGGCTCTGCTCGGCCACCGTGGCCGGCAGCACCAAGTCGCTGGGAAACTCGACCATGAGTCGCAACTGCCTGCCACACCTGTCAGCGACCGTGCGGATCCTGGAGCCGACGTTGTGCATCGTGCAGGGAGCCGAGGTCTGCTCGTCCCTCACCGAAGTGATGAGAAATCGGCATCGGCTCGGATCCCACCTCGAACGGGCACGAATCGCTGGAGTGGACACGCTCGTTGCCGCGTTCACCCACCCATCGGCGATGCGCCTCATTCATCACTGGGGGCGGCTCACGTCAGCGCCCTACCTGCACGGGACGGTCGTGCCGACTCTCCGTGCGGCCTACCAGATCCACCGTGTCGGCTGACCTGGCGGGGCGCCGCCGGTTCCGAGGTGCGGCAGAGGCCGGCGAGTTGGACGTAGATTTCGCGTTTGGTGGTGGCGTTGCCGCGCCGGCTGAGCACGTAGCCGGTCAGCCAGATCCAGCCGTCGTACGCATGGCGGTCGCTGACCGAGACGACGCGCAGGGTCAGCGCCCGGTCCCCGGCGAACTGCACCGAAGCGCGCCCGTCGATCCGGAGCAGGTCGCCGGGGGAGGGACGCACAGTCACCAGTGACCGTCGTTTGCTGGTCGGCATTCGCGGGCGTGCATGGTCTGCCAGTCGCGCAGTGCCCGCTTGAGCCGCTCGTTCTCCTCAGCGAGGCTGCGGATCTGCCGGTGCAGGTCGGCCAGGTCATCGGCGACCCGGGCCTGGAACTGGCGTACCTGATCGGGGTCGACCCCACGGCGACGCGGGTCGAAGCTGCGGGTACGTACCTCGTGTGGGGTCATCCGGGCCGGCAGCCCGGTCCCGTAGAGCTGGCCGGATCGATACACCTGGGCCACGTCGGTCCTCTCCTGGGCGAGCGGGAGCGCGAAAGGTCGGTGCGGTGGGTCTGGAAGGGCGGGCCGTGCGTGGCCGGCGTCCGCACGGCCCGCCCGCTCGGCCGCCGCAGCCCAGTTCGGCGGTACGACGACAGAGCAGCCTGTCTGGGTCGGGACGGGCACGCGCACCCGCCCCGACCAGGGGGATGAGCCGTACTCGTTGCCACGCGAGGAGCGGCTCGGCATCAACATAACTAGGGAACACAGGGAAGCCAAAGCACATTGTGCAGCCATTTGAGTTGTGATCGAATTCGGGTTGCCACGCGAGGAGTGACATGCCCGAATCAGCCGAGTATCTCCGCATCGCGGATGACGTGATCGCCGACGTCAGGTCGGGGCGGCTCAAGCCCGGTGACCGACTGCCGTCGATCGCGCAGACCCGCTCCGACTACAACGTCAGCTACGGCACGGTGCAGTTGGCCTATGTTCGTCTCGAAGCACTCCGGGTCATCCGGCGGCAGCAGGGCAAGGGTGTCTTCGTGACCGATCCGAATACCTGGATGCGGGAGCCGTAGGTAGCGGGTTGGCGACGGATATGGGCCTTACGGGTGCCGTCGTCCGATAGGCGGGGCGACTAGAGTCGTCGCGTGGTTGACCGGAAGCTGCTCTTGTCGGACCTGCAGAAGCAGGTCAAGAACCTTGAGAAGGACCTGCGGGAGCAGGCTGAGACGGTCGAGGAGGTGCGCGCCAAGCTGCGCGGCGAGTACGACCACGCCTTCAAGGTCGGGCGTACCGCCGCCACCTGGACAGCCTGGCGCGACGAGCGGGTGACGCAGGTCGCCGTCGCCTGGGTGCTCGGCACCGTCTTCGTCCGCTTCTGCGAGGACAACGGCCTGCTGCCCGACCCCTACCTCGCCGGGCCGGGGGACCGCCTGGTGCTGGCCGAGGAAGCCGAGGCGCAGTTCTTCCGCGACCACCCCGACCGGACCCTGCGCGACTGGCTTCACCAGGGCTACGACGCCATCGCCAGCACCCAGGCAGGCAAGTCACTCTTCGACAAGCGGCACAACCCGCTCTACCAGATCCCGATCTCCCACGACGAGGCGAAGAACCTGATCGCCTTCTGGCGGCGACGTGGTGAGACCGGCGCCCTCGTGCACGACTTCACCGACCCGGAGTGGGACACCCGCTTCCTCGGTGACCTCTACCAGGACCTCTCCGAAGCGGCCCGCAAGACCTACGCGCTGTTGCAGACTCCGGAGTTCGTCGAGGAGTTCATCCTCGACCTGACGCTCACCCCGGCGATCGAAGAGTTCGGCCACGACGTGGTCAAAATGATCGACCCCACCTGCGGCTCCGGCCACTTCGTCCTCGGCGCGTTCCACCGCCTGCTGAAGGAGTGGGAACGCCACGCCCCCAACCGCGACCCCCACGAGCGGGTACGCCTAGCCCTCGACGCCGTCCACGGCGTAGACATCAACCCCTTCGCCGTAGCCATCGCCCGCTTCCGCCTCCTGGTAGCCGCCCTCCAGGCCAGCGACGTCAAAACCCTCGCCGACTCGGCTGGCTACACCTTCCCCATGCACCTCGCGGTCGGTGACTCTCTCATAAAGGCACGTCAACTGTTGCTTTTTGACGACCTTGAGTTGGCTGAGCTTGAGTACAGCACTGAGGACTTGCAAGATCATCCGGGAATCGTTGCTGATGGTCGGTACCACGTCGTCGTGGGCAACCCGCCCTACATCACCGTCAAGGACAAGGCGTTAAACGAGCGCTACCGCGAGATTTACAGCACCTGTTCTGGCACCTATGCACTGTCGGTGCCGTTCGCGCAGCGGTTTTTTCAACTCGCGAAGGCGGCTGACGACGCCGGCGGAGGTGCGGGGTACGTCGGACAGATCACGGCCAACTCCTTCGCGAAGCGGGAGTTCGGGAAGAAGCTGATCGAGACCTTTTTCGCGCATGAAGTCGACCTGACGCACGTGCTCGATACTTCTGGTGCCTATATCCCGGGTCATGGAACGCCAACGGTGATCCTGGTGGGCCGTCAACGCAGCCGAAACCGCGCCACTTCCGTGCGCGCCGTTCTGGGCATCCGTGGTGAGCCTAGTGCGCCGACGGATCCGAACCTGGGCCATGTATGGCGAGCGATTGTCGACCAGGTTGATCAGCCAGGGTCGGAAAGCGAGTGGGTGAGCGTTGATGACCTTGACCGGACTCGTCTAGAAGGTCATCCGTGGAGCATGGGAGGCGGTGGAGCCTCTGCCTTGACGGAAGCGATCCAGAGTGCCACTGGCGATGTGTTGAGCCGGGAGATTGAGGTCCCTGTCGGGCGAGCGATCCGGGCAGGAGCGGATGAAGCTTTCATGCGCCCGCTCAACAGGAATCTACGCACTGTGGCTGACCGCTCGGCGCTACGGCCGCTGATGGTCGGCGAAGCGCTACGTGACTGGGATGCCAGCCCGGAAGACGCCATCTGGTATCCCTACGAGCCGTCGCTCGGCAAGGTCGGCCTCGCCACCGAACTGTGGCAATGGCGGCATCTTCTTGAGGAGCGTCGGACCTTCCAGGGCAACATGGCGGATGCTGGGCTCCGATGGTGGGAGTACATGCAGCACACCTCCTCCGCATATCGGACGCCGTTGTCGATTGCGTTTGCGTTTGTAGCTACGCATAACCACTTCGTGTTGGATCGGGGTGGGAAGGTCTTCAAGCAGTCGGCTCCGGTGATCAAGTTGGGGGAGGGGGCGTCGGAGGACGATCATCTGCGGCTGCTCGGGGTGCTCAACAGCTCGACCGCCTGCTTCTGGCTCAAGCAGGTCAGCCACAACAAGGGCAATGCCACAGCATCGAGCGGGATGCCAGACCAGCCTTGGTCATGGAACTGGGAATTCACCGGCACCAAGCTGCAGGAGTTTCCGCTGCCGGCGGCGTACCCACTCGATCTGAGCAGGGAGATCGACGGCTTGGCGCAGCGGCTTGCCGCCTTGCGCCCGACGGCGGTGGCGGCTTCTAGCTTGCCCACCCTTGAACGCCTGGCTCGCGCGCGAGATGAGTGGCATTCGGTGCGGGCGCGGATGGTTGCCTTGCAGGAGGAGTTGGACTGGCAGGTCTACTCGCTCTATGGACTGCTCGACGAGCAGCTAACCGCTCCGGCCGGGTTGGTGCCAGAGTTGAGGCCGGGGGAGCGGGCCTTCGAAATTGTGCTCGCACGCGAGTTGGCTGCCGGTGATGCAAAGACAAAGTGGTTCAGCCACCACGGGCATGTGCCGATCACTGAGCTGCCGGCGCACTGGTCGGACGAGTACAAGGCGATCGTGCAGCGGCGGATCGCGGTCATTGAGGGTAACCGCAACATCGGGCTGATCGAGCGGCCGGAGTGCAAGCGGCGGTGGGCCACCGAGGGCTGGGACAAGATGCAGGCCAAGGCGCTGCGGGACTGGCTGTTGGACCGGTGTGAGGCGCGGGAGCTGTGGTACCACCACGTCGACGGGCTGGAGCAGCCGCGTCCGCTGACCACCGCCCAGCTCGCCGACGAGCTGCGCCGCGATGAGGATGTGCTCGCCGTCGCCGGGATCTACGCGCCCGGTCAGGATCTCGGCAAGGTGATCGCCGACCTGGTGGCCGACGAGCATGTGCCGCACCTGGCCGCGCTGCGCTACAAGGACTCCGGCCTGAGCAAGCGCGCCGACTGGGAGCAGGTGTGGGACCTGCAACGGGCAGAGGACGCGCTGCCCGACGAGGCGGCGAAGCGGGAGTTCCGCAAGCAGATCCCGGTGCCGCCGAAGTACACCTCGGCGGACTTCGCCAAGGCCAGCTACTGGAAGCACCGGGGCAAACTCGACGTACCCAAGGAACGGTTCGTGTCGTACCCGGGTGCCAGCCGCGACGGTGACCCGTCGCTGCTGGTCGGCTGGGCCGGCTGGGATCACCGCGAGCAGGCCCAGGCCCTGGCCACCCTGATCGTCGCCCGCGAGCAGGAAGACGGCTGGGCCGCCGACCGACTGTTGCCGCTGGTCGCGGGGCTACGCGAGATCCTCCCCTGGGTACGCCAGTGGCACGGCGAATTCGACCCGGAGTGGGGTGCCTCGCCGGCCGACATCTACGCCGGCTTCCTCGCCGAAACCACCAACCGCCTCCACCTCACCGACGAGGCCCTGACATCGTGGCGCCCCCCGAAGGCAACCCGTGGCAGAAAGGCGAAGGTTTGATCCCTCACCAAAAAGGCGCGGAAGGTCAGGCGCTTCCGCCCTACGAGGTGAGCAAGACCTACGAACCTCAGGGCGGCATGCAGCTGCACCGGCTTGCACTGATCCTGGACTTCACCTGTGCGCGCTGTAAGAGAGCCAAGAAGGCCAAGCTGGTTGCGGTCATCGACGGCGACTGGTCGAAGCTGACCTGCAACGGCTGCTACGGCCTGCTCGTTTCTCGGCGGCCATCCGCCATGCCGGTCCCTGCTACACAGCCGCAGGAAGCCAACCCTTTGCCGTTGACCACTGAAACAGCGGGCAAGGACGCGCAGGGCATGAGGCTCGGGACCGACGCGGGGCAGGCCGAGGAGCTTGCTGGCGAACTCCGCCAGGACCTCCATTCCATGGCCCGGCTACTACGCAGGCGGGCCGCAGGCAAAGCTCTGACGCGACCACAGCGGATGGCGCTCGACAAGTTGGCGTCATCGCCGGTGAGGGCGGGCGCTCTTCGCTATGCCGAGGTGCTGGTCGAGGGTGAGATACAAATCGCCGACCTGAGCGCTGAGCGGGGCGACAAGGCCGCATTGCAGGCCATCAAAGCCTCGCTCAGCGGCTCGAGTCGGGATCTTCTGAAGCGGTATCGGAATGTCCACGTGCAACCGACAGCGCAGGTGACCTCGACTGGCCGAAGCCGTGATCATCTCGATGCCCTAGTGTTGCGTCAGGTGGCTGGCGAGGATTTTGGCACCGCGCTCGCCGGGGTGACCGCTCTCCGAGGCCTTCGTGCCGATGTCGTCGACTCACCGAAGAAAGATCTGTGGGGCTGGCTCGAAGCCAACCAGCTGGACGGCATCCAACAAACCAGGGTGCCCACCGAAGTTCGGCGACTGCGCGAGCTTGACGGCAAGGCGTTCCTTGATCTGGTCATCACAGATGCCCGAGCAGGACAGCTCCGCGAGATGTTCACCCACAAGGCTCTCGTAGAGCGTTGGGCGGCACGGGCCCAGGTTGCCGAGGCGACGTTGCGAGGCCTGTGCCAAGCTGCCCATACAAGACTGGTCGGGGCCCCGGGAAGCAGTCTCAAGAATGATGAACTCGACCGCTACTGGGAATGCGTTCGCGCCTATGCCCACGTCTGCGCGCAGGGCCGGATAGCTGAGATCGGTGTCATGCAGTTGCGGGACCATATCGCCCGGCTCCGCCGCCGACCGTCCTATCGACAGCTACGAGGCGAGTGTCTCAACCGGGCGGCAGCAGACCTCGCGAAGGCGAACCCAACGCTGGCGGAGGAGGTGCTTAGCGCCTGCACGAAACACCGCGCGATCTGTAACCTGGCGCGGACCGGGCAGTCCTGTGAAGACTGCGTGCCAATTGTCGCAGCGGACGTGAACTGGCCTCGCCCTCCGGGTGCAACTGACGACGCCGCCGATGGCAGAGACGAGGTCTTTGTCTGCCCAGGCGTCCTTGACGAGACGCCTGCGGCTGTCGCGCATCTTGTGGCGGTAGCCGCTGCCGATTTCGAAGCGGCCTCCGGGGTTGTTGGTTACGCCTGGTTGACGGAGGAAGGCGAGCTGCGCACCGGTACGGATAGGGCTACGGGCGTGCACGACAGCAACGTTCATGCCATCTGCCGTGCCTCGCTCGATCTGCTCACCGGCGCCTCGAACGTACAGGTCACCTCCAGGGACGGGCGGGCCGTTGAACAGGTTCGCCACATCCTGCGTCTGGGACACGTACCGGAATCGCTGAATTTTTCGTGCGCAGCCCACACACGTCTGTTGCTGGCGCAAGTCGTCGAACATGGACGGCAACTAACGGTATCTCATGATCCGTGCGCCGAAATACACAGAGGGGCGCAAGCTGCCGCGCGTCTCGCCAGCCTCGCCTCCATGGCTGCTCAGGGACGAGAGTCGAGTGCTGTGGTGCAAGCGGTGGCCGACCGCGTCTCACAGGAGTTCGGCCAAGCTATGGGCGGTCGCCTGACAGCACCAGATGAAGAGGACGACCACGCCTGGTGGCTGGTGGAGCGGTCAAACGAAACCGACCTCGCTTGGCGGACCGCCCTTTACCGGATGCACATCGAGGGTGGTTGGTGTGTGTTGCCGGACGGCCAACTGCCGCTCAGTTATGACCAGCGACGTCTGCGACTGCGTCTCGAGCATCGCGGGCAGGGACCAGCGGTCGTTCAACCCGTTACTCTGCGTCACCGTGGTGGACAGTGGGAGATTGCCGGCATTCAGTGGCCAGCAAACCTCCTGCCAGGGACGATCCTCACCTTCACTTGGCGGTACGACGCATCGCACCTCAACGCCCGTACCGGACGGCTACCCAACCCCGAGCGGGTTGGCGGGCTCGAGTATCAGCATCGTTACGATCCGCAGGTCGTCACCAGGGAAACAGCGCCCGGTAGCGAGCAGGACCGAGAGGTACCGGATCTCTCTGATGCGAGTTGGGTGCTACGGACGCTCCGCAAGCTCGGTTACCTCAGTGCGGAGGGCGAAGCCATTCTCGCCGAGGACGCGTTGGTGCGGAACTGCCTGGAGGTTGGCCTGCCCCGGCATCGGGCCGACCGGATCGGTGCGGCAGTGGAGCAGCTTCTTCGTTCTGGCCGTCTTCATCGGGTGCAAGGCAGCATCGACTATGACGGTCGCCCTTGGTTCCCACCGAGACCAGGTCATGTTCGTACGCCGCTGCTGCGTTATGTGCCGCAAGTGCAAGCCTTGCCGAAACAGCGGGAAACCTCGGATGAGTGGCGGCGGCATCGCCGCGGTCACTGGGTGAGCGGATTCGTCCGGCGTCTGCCGCCCGGCGCGCAGGCTTCCGCCGAGCAGATAGAGGCCCACCGAGATGCCGTCCGCGCTCACGAGCTGGTAGCCCGGGATCTCCCAGAAGGCTTTACCTATGTCAGGCGTCACCGCCGCGCACGCCGCTGACCCACATTCAATCGGAGGTGTAGGTTGTCCGATCCGACGGAATCCAGTTCCGCTGCCCCTTGGTGGACTGCAGACGACGTGGCCGAAGTGGCCGAGGCTCTGGAGTCTCGACGCTCTCGGCTCTGGGGGACCGTCTCACCGACGGACCTGGCTTCCTGGATCTTCGCCGAACCGATCCCGGCACCACTTCACCCGCTGCCGGTCGAGAGTGACGACAAATGGGCGAACGGCTTGAAGGGGTCGGGAGAGATGGCCTGGGCGCTGGCCGGCTGGGTCGCCCGGATGGTAGTGCCGGCGCCAGCCACTACGGCAGAACGACACTGGCACCTGTCGCTTCTCGAGGACACCACGCCTGCCGTGCTGCGGTTGACGGTCGGGGTGCTGGAGATCATCGGCCTGTACGAGTCCGGTGAGGCCGTGTGGTTACGGCTACACGCCGGGCCTGTTGGTCTGGCCATCGAAGCAGGGGCGGTCAGCGAGAAGGAGTGGGAAGAACGCGGCATCGAGATCTTGGAGGACAGGACGAAGACCCTCGCCGAGGAGAAGCTTCTTTTGCGCTGCCCCGACCTGGCGACTGCGTTCTGGTTGTTGCGACAGCAGCCGGTCATCGCGGGGATGCGGTTGTTGAGTAGCTGGGTAGCTGCTGGGCCTTACTCCTTCGAGAGCAGCTACCGCCCTGAAGTAGTGGGACGTGCGTGGCTTGCATCTGCGTCGCTCGGTGGCGGCGTGGCCCGACGCGACTTGGGTGACCCGAACGCCAGAGGGGCATAAAGATGCGCCGTTCAGTTGAGCTGCGCTCTGTGAACTGACCGCCTGGGTCTTCGTTGCGGCAGCCTGCCGTTGCCTTGTTCGACTGCGATGCGGCACTCGCGCCGGCCACTTCGGACTGTTCTCTGGATGGTCCGCAGTGGCGAGGCCTCGTACCGTTGCCGCTCTATCATCACGAGGAGGCTGGGATGCCAAGGCTCAAGGGTGTCTTTTGTGTCGAGGGCGAGTGGCAGCGTGACCTGAGAAATCGCTGGTCAGTGCTGCCGACTCTGGAAATGCTGCAGCGATTGGACAGCCTGAAGTACATCCATAAAAGCGCTGTCACCCGGGATCAGCTGAAGCACTACCTCGATCAGTGGTCCATGCACAGGTACGCGTCATACGAGGTGGGCTTCTTCGCGCTACACGGAGCCCCCAGCGAACTGTGGCTGTCCGACTCGCAATCGACAAGTCTTGGGGAGGTCGCGGGCTGGGTGGCGGGCCGCTGGAAGGGCAAGCGCATCTACATAGGCGCGTGCTCGGTGCTGCGCGGATCTGACAGGCAACTGAGCGATTTCCTCAAGCGGACGGGCGCGTCGATGGTGTGTGGGTTCACCAGGCAGGTCGACTGGATCGAATCGGCAGCGTTCGAGATGATCATCCTGGAGCGGCTCGTCAACGGCCGGAGAGTCGACAGCGTAGAACAATTGGCTGCCTCGACGCGCTGGGCGCCGTTGGCTCAGCACCTTGGGTTCCGAGTGGTTTACTCCGCCGGCCACAGCTTCAAGATCCCCTCGATGCGATCCGAAGGGTCGGCGCTGACAGTCTGAGGTGGCGCGTCATGCGTCGACCGTGCGCATAGGCGAGCCGAGTCGATTCGGTGACGGGTTCCTGACTCTGTGGTCAGCGTGTGAGATCTCCTGACAGGGTAAGGTCACTCAGGGCATCGTTTCGATTGCGTGCTGTTGTCTAGTGGCGCATGGACCCCGGAGGTGCTGGGCATGGCAACGGCCAAGCGGTGGGCGGTTCTGATTGGCGTCAACGAAAGCAGCCCCAGCGCTGGTCTGCCAGCTCTGCAGTTCGCGGAGAACGACGCCAGGGAAATGGACGCAATCCTGCTGGACGAGCACATCGGCACGTTCGAAGACGGCGATGTGCACTGTTACGCCGGTGTGGCGGCTACGTGGCCAGCAATCAAGACGACGCTGCGGGAGATCGCCATCCAGGCGAGCCCGTCCGACGTGTTGCTGGTGTACTTCGCGGGCCACTCCTTCGTGCCAGAATGGAGCACACCATCTGACGCGTACCTGGTCACTGCGGATTTCGACCCGGAAGTGCTGGTCCGCGAGCCCGACCAGGGCCTACGGATGTCGTTTCTGCGGCACGACGTCTTCGAGGTGTTCGCCGGCACCTCCCTACTCGTGTTGGACTGCTGCCAGGCAGGCGACCACATCGATGTCGACCAGCGGCATACCGAGGTCATGCGCACCTACTACACGCGGGTCGACCGGCACAGTGCGCTACTCTCCTGCCAGAGCGGGGTGGCCGCCCGGGAGAGCACCGAGCACCAGCACGGGATGCTGACCCACCACATTCTGCGGGCGCTTCGCGGGGCGGCCCAGGATGAGCGGGGACAGGTTTCCTTTGCCAAGATGGCTGACTTTGTTGCTCAACAGGACATCGAGCCACCGCCGGTGCGGTTCATTCGGGCCTGGGGATCGGCTGGCGCGCTTACCCGGCCGCCGGTGTCGCGCCATGACAGAGGGCTGAACAAACCGGCGACCGCCGGTAGCACCTGGCTCTGTCGTAACCCGCTGGAGGATCAGCTCAACTCGATCCTTCAGTTTCTGGCCCGGATGTTTCCCCCGGAGCCATGGCAGATCGAAAGTGGCAAGCGTCTGGAGATCATCACAGCAGCTCTTGCTGCTGAGTCCGCTGCGATGGTCACCTTCACCCGCAATGGCTACGGCAACGGCAAGGGCAAGGGCAAGGTCAGCTGGACGGAGCGATTCGACGAGGATTATTTGCGCCCGCTGCTGGAGCTCGCCGCCATGGAGGCAATACGACACCGTACAGGTGTCCCGGGATATGGGGTTTCGAGTGGCGGCCACCGACTGTTCTGCGTGCCCGTATCAGTCGTAGGGGACGCCACCCTCGCGCTGGCCGTGGTCGACCCGCCGCTGAGTCAGCTCGACATGGGTGAACCGTTAGCCGTCATGCTGCGCGCCATCTGTGAAACTGACCCACTCGGTGACCCGGTGCTGGCGGAGATGCTCGCGCTGACGGCGCTGCGTAGCACCTTCGGGCGGTTGCCCCTGGCTCTCTACGAGCGGGCGTTCCGCCTCTACGAAGAACTGATCAACTCGATAGTCATGGTTTTTCAGCCTGTGGTGGAACTGGATCGGCGGCCCTCCGGCGTCAGTGTGCACAGCTACGAGGCGCTGGCCCGCAGAGGCGACCCAGAACGGGGAGCGCCGGTGAAGGCGTTGAACATGGCCCGCGTCTGGGGGGACCGCTTCATCATCGAACGGGACGTGGTGCTCGCACGCAAGGCCATCCACTCGTACGCAAAGGCCGACACGGAATCCGAGTGGCAGGGCACCAAGCCGCTGTCGATCAACGTCGCCGTTCGCTCGCTGCTCAGCGATTCCTATCTGCATCAGGTGACAAAGGCGCTAGACGAGGCGAATCTGAATCCACGGGTGCTCACCCTGGAGATATCCGAGCAGGATCCTATCGAGCCGGCCCCGGGCGAGCAGTGGCCGCACGACCCGCTGGTGTACTTCCACTCGCGGCTCACCAAGCTCACCAGTGACTTGGGGATTAGTTTTGCGATGGATGATTTCGGCGTCGGGCATGCCTCCCTGGCCCGCATGGCCGAACTGCATCTCACGCAAATCAAAGTAGATCGCGCGGTGCTGCAACATCCGATGGCGATCGAGGAACTGGAACTCGTCGTCCAGGTGGCCGGGTACGCCAGAACCCGAGGTCAGGCACCCAACCCCCGTGCGGTCATCCTTGAGGGCTTCGACGACGAGGCGCCGTTGACGCTCCAACAGGTCTACGAAGTCGGGATCCATCACGTTCAGGGTTACTTCTCCGGCCAACCTGGGTCGGCGACGCTGCGGCCACTCGACTCGACCGTGCAGAAAAGGATTGCTGCCCTGGTCAGCGGAGAACAATAACTGCTCTCCGCTGATCCGGCACGGGCTGCGTCCGACAGTCAGCCAGCGGCCGCGATCGGGTCGGCGGTCGCAGCGCTCGGAGATTCCGTTTTGAGGACGTGCAAGACTGCGGCGGCGAGCTGCTCGATGTAGTCGATCGTCTGCGTCGCCACAGCACCATCGATCGGGCGTTTGCGGGTGGCGTCGTCTGGATCCTCGTCGTACTCATGAGCGATCTTGTGTCGGCGCAGCACAATCTGTCGGAGCTGCTCCTGCACCTCCTTGCCGGTGAAAGTGACTCCATCCCCACTTTGCTCGGTGAGCACCCGTGCAACCCGGTCCCAGAAGCCCTTGACGTCGTGGACGAGACCGAAGCCGTCGCGGATCTTGTCTGGATTCTGGTAGACCAGGTGACCTTGTTCGCGGAGTTGCAGGTCGAGAGCTTCCACCAGAGTTTTGGTGCCGAGCTGGACCTGCTCGACCAGTCCAAGTGAGATCGTGAAGGATTTAAACCCTCGGGGCTTGGGCACGTCGGGCTGCGCGACCAACCGGAGCATCCGGGCTCGGATCTCCTGCCGAACCCAGTGATCGAGCGCCGCGACGCTCTGCACCCAGGCCGCCCGGTACACGTCCGACACCTCAAACGCTCCCACCTTGAGCAGGTCAAGGTGCTGCCCGGCAGTGGCGAGGCTACGGGCGTAGTCGAGGTTGCGGCGGAGGTTGACGAACGGTGTGGAGTCGTCGTCCTGAGGGAGGAGTTCTTCCGGGGCGGGCTCTGCCGGATGCTCCACCGCTGGCATCGGGTCGGCCTGCAGTAGGCGTTCGAGACGGGCGACGCTCTCGGCCTGGTTGATCCGGTAGACCGTGGTCAGCGAGGGCAGCGCCACCAACTCCCGCTCGACCGACGCCCGTGGCACGTCCGTCCGGGTCCAGGTCACGGACCTTGCGTGTCGGATGCCAGACGGGAGGTCCATCCGGTACTCGTAGGGCCCGGTGACCCGACCGATGGCCACATCAGGGCTGGTGCGCCGAAGGAACAGCACGACGTCGCCTGCGGACATCCGAGACCGGAACGCGATCAGTTGGATTGTGTAGCCCTCTACCGCGCGTTGCTCGATATCGGGGTAGGCGGCCCGGACCCGGTCCCGGATCTCGCCAGCGGAGGCGGCGTCGGTGAGGTCGCCAGCTGCCGACCAGCCGACCGCGATCAGGTTCTTGTCGAGGGCGAGTTCGTCGTAGCTGTCGTCCCGACCGGCTCGCACGATCCATGCTTTCGCCACTAGGCCACCTTCCGATGTGCAGGTCAGTCCGTGCTGGTGACAGAGAACTTGATGGGCTCACCGTCCCACCGTTTTGATTCGATCTGGGGGAGGGCCGACAGCGGCTGCGATGTGTCCAACTCCCGGTCGAACACAGTCCTCCACTCCTCCGGCGTCCCGGTGACCAGAAACGGGCCGATGGTGATCTGCAGAGAGTCTTCGATCATCTCGACGGGGACGGACTCACCGGCAATGGTCACGTCGCTGTCGATGCCAGCGATCCGAGCGGACTCGATGGCGCTGTCCAACTCGGCCATGTTGGCACACCCCGCCCAGGAAATGCCGTCTCCGGAGGCGGTGAAGACGATCCGACCGCCGTCGCGGAGACTGCCGAAGAGCGCGAGGTCCAGCGAAAGCCCGGCACTGGGGTCGGCGTTTTCCACAGGCACCTCGTCCAGGTACACGGGACGGAATCGGTCCAATAGTGCATTCATGGCTTCCGCGAGGAGTTGACGCCGAGCATCCAGGAAGCGGGGGTAGCCGTCCGGAGTGCGCAGCGTTTCGTCCAAGGGCACGAGGTGATTTCTAAGTTCTTCCTCGGACAGGCTGGGGAAATACTCGATCGGACTTCGGCCGTTGATCTTCTTGCTGGCCTGTGCGGAGATGAAGACCAGGTTGGCCAGGTCGTTGACCATGGCCTTGTCGAAGCGGGGCCCGTCGAGGGTCGATGGCGGATGAACGTGGTGGTGCTCCAGCTTGGATGCGTTCTCCGTGTCCGGAAGAATATCGGTGCCGTACCACCAGTCGCGGGCGCCGCTCGCCCTGGCCACGAGCAGGCTGAGAAAGAAGTAGGGGCTTTCCTTGGTCCGCCCTCGTAGCGCTCGTTCGGTGACCTCGGCACGGGAGCTCTCTACGCTGAGGCCCTCGAGGAGCGCCCGGATCGGGTCGGCCTGACGAGCAGCGCGAATGTCCTGGCTCAGCCTGGTGTCGGTGGAGCCGCTGTAGCGGGTCCGGATGGTGGCGAGCAAGAGCCAGTAGATGATTCCGTTCGAGGTCTCCCGGTCAACGGTGTCCTCGGCGCGCTCACCGAGGAGCACGACCAGTGGAATAAGGACGATCATCGAAGGCAGCGGGTCGGACCGATTCAGCTTCAGTTCGTGCTCCAGAAGCGGGATCAAGCGTCGCAGGCCACGCTTGACTACCTCCCAGCCGCGTTCGAGCTCGGCGTCGCCGGTCTGCCGCAGCTTGCTGTGGGACCACACTGACAGGCCACGACCCAGCACCACGCCGGCCAGGGCCCGGGACAGGAAGTTGACGTCGATGTGTCCGTAGCCGTGCGCCAGCCAATGTTGCGACTCGTCTTGAAGCCTGGTGAGGACGCCCTTCCAGCGGGTCGACAGAGTCGCCATCGCCAGATCGAGGGTGCCGAGTCGACGGCCACCGCTGTTGACCCGGACGAAGATCTCCGCGACCTCCTCGTATGGAGAACCCTTGAGCACCTCCATGACGAAGTGCCGGTTGCGCAACTGCTTGATCCGGCTGAGGCGGTCCTCAATCTCATGGTCTTCGAGTGCTGAGCCCGCATCGAGCAGCCGTTGCGTGAGGCGCAACATGCTGGCCTTCGGGTCCAGTACGTCTGCCACCTTGATCCACTTCGGGTCGCGCCGGGTCGCGGCACTCTGGTTCTGGAATTTCTGGTTTTCGACGTGAAAGACGACCTGTGCGTCGGGGTGGTCGGTGAACACCCGGTGCAGTGACGTCAGTCGCTGTTGGCCGTCGAGGAGGAACAGTGGAGGCTTGGATGGCGTCGGGTCAGGCCCGCTGACGGACATGTCGCGCGTCTCGGGCGCATCGTCGGTCTCCCAGAACAGCAGCGAGCCGAACGGGTAGCCCCGATAGATCGAGTCCATCAACTTGGCGACTTGTGTCGGCTTCCAGACATACTCGCGCTGGATTTCAGGGAGCAGGATCTCAGCGTTCGAGATCTCGTCGATCAGCTTTCCGATGGATCGTTCGATCCTGTCGACGTGCATCAGCCACCCTTTTCGTTGCGTGAGCTCTGTGAATGCCGAGGCTCACCCAGGCCATGGGTAAAGGGGGTTATCCCGCACCGGCAAGCCGGGCAGGCAACAGAAGGCAAGCCCGACTGATGTCCTACCCTGCCGCGTATCAGCCTGTCCAGCCCATGATCGGCTGTTCTGTGCCTGCCGAATACCGCCTGGGCGGCATGTCTGGCCGTGTCACATGAGCCGCAGGGTCGGATCTGCGGCGATTGCTGCGTCCATCCGGGCCTGTCTGGCGCCTGTCGGTACGGTATTCGGCATGTCTTCGCCCGCTGCCCCGCCGCTGCTCCGCGAGTTCATCGACATTCCGGAGCGTACGAGCACCAGCGACTTCGTGCTCAAGCTCGCCGACAGTGTCGCCGACGCCGACGCCACCTTGCGTGACTACGTCATCACGGATCGGCTGCTGGGGAACTTCGACGAGGCGCTCGGGTTGATCCGTTCCGCGGTGGAGGGTCAGGCGTCGAAGGCCGCCTACCTGCACGGTTCCTTCGGCTCCGGCAAGTCGCACTTCATGGCCGTGCTGCACGCGTTGCTGCGCGGCGAGCCGGCGGCTCGGGGGCGGGACGAGTTGGCGCCGCTGGTCGCCAAGCACAGCGTCTGGCTGGACGGGCGCAAGTTCCTGCTGGTGCCGTACCACCTGCTCGACGCCCGCTCGCTGGAGCAGCGGGTGCTCGGCGGCTACGTCGACCGGGTCCGGGCGCTGCACCCGCAGGCCCCGATCCCGGCGGTGCACCGCACGGACGCGCTGTTGGAGCAGGCCGCCTCGCTGCGGGAGAAGATTGGCGACGCACAGTTCATTGCCGAGCTACCCGGTGGTGATGCCGAGGATGAGTGGGGCGAGAGTGAGACGTTCTGGACGCCGGAGCGGCTGGACGCGGCGTTCGCCGGTGTGTACTCCGACGAACTGCGTCGCAAACTGGTCAACGACCTGCTGACCAGTTGGAACAAGGGGTTCTTCAGCAACGCCCGGGAGGACGCCGAGGCCTTCGTCTCGCTCGACCGGGGTCTGACCGAGATCAGTCGGCACGCCAAGGAACTCGGCTACCACGGGCTGATCCTCTTCCTCGACGAGCTGATCCTCTGGCTGGCCAACTCCATCGGTGACCAGAAGTTCGTCTCCCGGGAGATCCAGAAGATCACCAACTTCGTCGAAGGCGGCGACACCCGACGGCCCATCCCGATCGTCAGCTTCATCGCCCGGCAACGCGACCTGCGTGAACTCGTCGGCGAGGAGGTGGTCGGCGCCAACGAGCTGAGCTACCAGGACACCCTCAACCTGGCCAGCGGTCGCTTCGACGTGATCAAGCTGGAGGATCGCAACCTGCCGGAGATCGCCCGCCGTCGCCTGCTCAAGCCGCTCACCACCGAGGCCGGCGAGGCGATCGCGCGGGCCTTCGACGCCACCACGAAGGTACGCCGGGAGGTCTTCGACACCCTGCTCGGCACCGATTCGGGCAGCGGCGCCGACATCGACGCATTCCGGTCGACGTACCCGTTCAGTCCGGCGTTCATCTCGACCCTGGTGCACGTCTCCAGCGCGCTGCAACGCTCGCGTACCGCACTCAAGTTGATGCGCCAGCTCCTGGTCGACCGGCGCGACACCCTGCGCCTGGGCCAGCTCGTACCGCTGGGCGATCTCTATGACGTGATCAGCGGTGGCGGGGACCAACCCTTCACCGAGAAGCTCAAGGCCGAGTTCGAGATGGCCCAGAAGCTGTACGAACTGAAGCTGCGACCGCATCTGCTCGGTCAGTACGGCCTCACCGAGGACGACCTCGACGCGGCCCGGCGTGGCGATCAGCCGGTCGGCGAATCCGCCGGACGGCTGCGGGCCTTCACCGGCGACGACCGGCTGATCAAGACTCTGCTCCTCGCAGCCCTGGCCCCCAGCGTGCCGGCGTTGCGTAACCTGACCGCGCGGCGGCTGTCCGCCCTCAACCACGGCAGCATCACCAGCCCGATTCCTGGCGGCGAGGTGGCCCAGGTGTCGCGCAAGCTCGCCGACTGGGCCGGCCAGTTCGCCGAGATCCGCATCGGGGAGGGCGACGACCCGGTCGTGTCGCTGGAACTGGTCGGCGTGGACGTCGACAGCGTGCTCGCCACCGCCAAGCACTACGACAACGACGGTGCCCGCAAGCACATCGTCCACCGCCTGTTGTGGCAGCAGCTCGGCGTGCCGTGGAGCGACTCGTTCTTCGCCGAGGCCGGGTTGACCTGGCGGGGCAGCCGTCGTGCCATCGAGTTGGTATACGGCAACGTCCGCGACCCCCACGACATCCGCGACGAGGCGTTCCACCCCAGCGACCCGTCCGGCTGGCGCATGATCGTCGACTACCCGTTCGACGACGGCAGCCACGGGCCGGCCGACGACCGGCAGCGGGTGCAGGAGCTGACCAGCCGGATGCACGCTCGTACGATCTGCTGGATCCCCGCCGCGCTGACCGTGGAGCGGCGCAACGAGCTGGGCAAGCTCGTCATCATCGACAAGCTGCTCGAAGGGCAGCGCTTCGACAGTCACGCCGAACATCTCAACCCGGACGACCGGCGGCGGGCGCACGCTGCGCTGACCAACCAGCGCAGCGCGCTACTGGCCAAGATGCAGGGGGTGCTGCGTCAGGCGTACGGGCTGGCCGCCAAGCAGTCGACGGACGTGCAACTGGGCTTCGACGACCACCTCCAGTCGCTGACCAGGGCGCTGGAGCCGAAGCTGCCGATGGGGGCCACTTTCAACGACGCACTGCGCAGCATCGGCGATCAGATGCTCACCCACCAGTACCCGGCCCACCCCGACTTCGACCCGGACCGCAAGGGCGACCCGGTCCGGCTGCCGGACGTCAGGACCGTGTTCGGCTACGTCCAGGGGGCGGTCGAGTCACCCGAGGGGCGGGTCGAGGTGGACCGGGCCCACCGGCAGACCATGCGCCGGATCGCCAACCCGCTACGGCTCGGCACCATGCACGAGGCAGCGTTCGTCGTCGGCGGCGAGTGGGTCCAGCACTTTCAGCAGCGGGCCGCCAGCGAGGGCGTCACCGGCGAACTGCGGGTTGCCGATCTGCTGCGCTGGATCGACGAACCCAGGGCGCGTGGTCTCGACCCTGTCGTCGCCCAACTGGTCGTGGCGACCTTCGCGGAGCAGACCGACCGGGCCTTCTACCTCCATGGCAGCCGGTTGACCCCGGCACCGGAGCCGGGGCGGATCACCACCGATCACACCCTGCGCGACGAGAGCCTGCCCAGCGAGGACGACTGGGAGTCGGCCCGCGCCCGCGCGGCCGCGATCTTCGGCTTCCGGTCACTGAACCTGCGCCGAGGCCGACTGGTTGCGATGTTCGGCCGGGACCTGGCTGCTGCGGCGTCCCGCAATCGTGAGGCCGCCCGCCAGCTAGCCGGCCAGCTCGACACGCACGCGAGCCGACTGGGGTTGGACGGCACGTCCGGCCGGCTTGCCACCGCCCGTGCTGCCGCTGATCTGCTCGACGCGTTGAGCACCTCGGGCAGCACGGGGAAGGAACTGGTCGAGCGGCTGGCGCAGGCCGAACTGAACGGGCCGGCTGACCGGACCGGCAAGAGCATCAGCAGCGCCGCCGATGTGGCGGCGGCGCTGACCGCCGCTCCCTGGGACACCTTCGAGATCGTCGCCGGACTGCCGGAACCGCACGCCGCCCGGGGACGCGAGATCCTGGCCGAACTTCGGCGGATCGCGCAGGCCGACGAGCTGACCAGCCAGCTCGTCCCGGCGCTGCGACGGGCGCAGGCCGACGCCTTGGCGCTGCTGCGGGTGGTTACCGGCGGCGGCGGTGCCGGACCGGCTCCCAAGGGCGGGGCGGGGTCCGGCTCTGGCGGTGTGACGACCCCCGGGGGCGGTTCCACAACTGGCGGTGCGGGAACTCCCGGTGGAGGGACGACTTCCGGCGTCCGCAGTCGGCAGACCCGGCTGGAGGCGCTCGACGATGTGCTGGCCGAGCTGCGCAGGTTCGCCGCGGAACACCCCACGGACACCATCGAGGTGAGCTGGAAGGTCCTGCCGTGACACAGGCACCCGCCCCGGCGACGGCGCTGCGGATCCAACCGGCCGCACTCGCCCAGAAGGTGGCCCAGCAGCTCGACCGGCACCGCAACGGCGAGGCGTACCCGGTCATCGTCGTCGCCGCGGACCCGGTCTGGCCGTACGATCCGATGCTGGCGTTGCCCGGCGGGCAGCGAGCCCGGGTCGTGCCGTGCGTCTCGCCGCTGGCCATCTGGGAGCACCTGGTCGCAGACCGGGGCGACGAGGCGCTGGTGCTGCTCACCGACATTCCCGAAGCGAGTCTCGGACACGGGGTACGCAGTCGGATCCTGCGCCAGCAGGTCATCACCGTCGAACCGTGGGAGCTGGTCGTCGAAGCGTTCGGCGCACAGGTGCCCGACGCCGCACTGGAGCGCGAACGATGGGCCGGTCCGGCGCTGCTGGACGCGATGCCCCCGGCCGGGTGGCCACGGCTGGCCACCACCGTCCTGACCCGGGAGGTCGCCCTGCGCCACCTCGCCGCGGTGCGCCTCGGCCTGGACCGGCGCGGAGACGACCCCGACGACCTCGACGTGACGACCCTGCTGCGGTGGAGCGCCGAGCCCGGCGCGGTGGAGGCGTTCAACCTGCTCCGGGCGGAGGAACGCGATGGACTGGCACGCTGGCTGGTCGAGCGCTTTGGTCGGCCGGCCCGTGCCCTCTTCGCGCTCGTCGAGGCCGGCCGCGGGGCCGACGCGCTGCCGCTCGGCCTGGTCTGCGAGGCGCTCTGGAGTCTCGACACCCCGGAGGCGGTACGCGCGCAGGGGCGCATCGACCACTACTTCGGCGGCCTGAACGACGACGCCTCCGTACGAGGGCTCGCTGTCGCGGCGACCCAACTGGTGGGCATGATGCTGACCGACCGGGACACTGCGGTGCGGCGGCAGGGACATGCCCTGCTCGACCGGGCCGAGCAGCTGGTGACCCAGTTCGGTGCCGCCGACAGCGTCGGTCACAGCCTCATCCTGCGCAGCGGCTTCACCCGGCGGGTCAGCGCGGTGGCGCAAGCACTCCTGGCCGGTCTGGCGACCCCCGAATTGGACGCGGCCGTGGACGACCTCGCCGCGCATCAGCTGGCCAAGGCAGGTGCTGAGGCGGAGCGGCTGCGCCGCGTCCAGATGGCACAGCGACTCGTGCGCTGGCTCAGCACCGAGGTGGCATCGCCGGCCAGCGTCGCCGACGGGGTGCAGCGACAGATCGCCGACTGGGGCTGGGTCGACCGGGCGTTGAACCATGTCTGGGCGGGCGAGGACGCCCACCCGCAGTTGCAGAGCGCCTTCCAGGCCGTCTTTCAGCGGGCCCTGCAGCGTCGGCGGGAGCTGGACGCGGCCTTCGCCAACCGGCTGGCTGCCTGGGCCCCCGCCGGTCCCGCGAACGACGGTGATCTGCTGACCGTCGAGAACCTGCTTCCGCGCGTCGTCGAGCCGCTGATCCGGGCCAGACGACCGGTGCTGCTCGTCGTGCTCGACGGGATGAGCGCGGCGGTCGCCGTTGAACTGGCCGAGGAACTGTCCCAGCACTGGGTCGAGTACGACCCCCTGGCAGGTGGGGACGTCGGCCGTCGCCGCCCGATGGTGGCAGCCCTGCCCACCCTGACGTCGGTGTCCCGGACCTCACTGTTCGCCGGAGCGCTGCGGGCCGGCACACAGAGCACCGAAAAGCAGATGTTCGACCAGGGGCGTTGGGGTGCCGATGCACGGATCTTCCACAAGGGGCCGGCTCGGGGCGGAGCCGGCGAGGTCTTCGCCGGCGAACTGGCCGATGCGATGGCCGACCCGACGCGCCTGGTCGCCGTGGTGATCAACACGGTCGACGAGTCCCTGGCTCACGGTCGTGAAGGTGACGACGCCGGCTGGCAGCTCAACGACCTCGGGTTCCTGCGCAGCCTGCTCGACCTCGCCCGGTCCTCCGGCCGGGCGGTGCTCATCACCAGCGACCACGGCCACGTGCTCGAGCGCGGCGGCGAGCACGTCAAGGCGGCCGACGCCTCCTCGGCCCGGCACCGTACCGGTCCGGCACCAGCCGGGCCCGGTGAGGTGGAGCTGACCGGACCTCGGGTGGTCGCCGAGGGACAGCGCATCATTGCGCTCTGGGATCCGTCGCGTCGCTACCGTCCCATGAAGGCCGGCTACCACGGTGGCGCCTCCCTGGCCGAGGTCACCATCCCGCTGCTGGCCTACCTGGTGCCCAACGTGACCGACGTCCCGGCGGGCTGGGCACCGGTTGAGGACCGGCAGCCCGACTGGTGGGAGTCGACGCCACCCGCAGCGGCGCAACCCGACCTGGCGCCGCCGACGCCCCCGGCGAGGTCGCGGCGGAAGGCGCCCGTCGTCGTAGGCGAGGCGCTCTTTGACGTACCGCAGCCGGCGGCCGCTCCCGGCGTGGCGGCGAGCAGCGGTGACGATCTGGTGGCGATGCTGCTCGCCACCGAACTGTTCCGGACGCAGCACGCACTGACGCCCCGCAAGATCGAGCTGGGCAAGATTGAGGCGGCCATGCGGGCGCTGGTCGAGGCGAAGGGCGTGCTGTCGACCGCGGTGCTGGCGCAGCGGGCCGGGGAACTGCCTGCCCGCGCGGGCGGCTTCGTCACCATCCTGCAGCGAATCTTCAACGTGGACAATTACCCGGTGCTGTCGCAGGTCGACGACGGGCGTACCGTCCGGCTGGAGCTTGCGCTGTTGCGTACCCAGTTCGGGCTGCCGTCGGAGGCGGCATGAGCGGCGTCAGCCCGGCGCGACGCCGTGAGGTCATCGACGCACTACGCCGGGGTGCCGTCCCGGCGGCCGGTCTGGACCTCTTCGCCGTCGGGCTGGACCGCTTCGCGACCGCGGTGGGGGAGGACCTGGCCACCGTCGGCGCCGGCGGGTCGGTGTTCAAGGCGATCCGTGGCGAGTACGGTTCCGGCAAGACCTTCTTCAGCCGCTGGATCGCCGAGCAGGCGAAGCGTGCCAATCTCGCCACCGCCGAGGTGCAGATCTCTGAGAACGAGACGCCGCTGCACAAACTGGAGACCGTCTACCGGCGGCTCACCGAACGGCTGACCACGGCGACGTTTCCACCGAGTGCACTGCGGCCGGTCGTCGACGGCTGGTTCTACGCGCTCGAAGAGGACGTCCTCGCCACGGGCGAGATTCCCGCAGACGACGCCGGTGCCCTCGACAGGGCGGTCGACGCTCTGCTGGACCAGCGGCTGGCAACGGTGAGTCGTAGCGCGCCCGCGTTCGCCGCCGCGTTGCGCGGATACCGGGCTGCCACGCTGCGTGGGGATCCGGCGACGGCGGACGCCGTGCTCGCCTGGCTGGGTGGCCAACCGCACGTCGCGGCCGCCGCCCGCCGAGTCGCCGGCGTACGCGGAGACCTTGACCATTTCGCGGCGCTCAGCTTCCTGCAGGGCCTGCTCGCGGTGCTGCGCGACAGCGGTCACCCGGGTCTGCTGCTGGTGCTCGACGAGGTGGAGACGCTACAACGGGTCCGCTCCGACGCCCGGGACAAGGCACTCAACGCACTACGTCAGCTGATCGACGAGGTGTATTCCGGTCGATTCCCCGGCTTGTATCTGATCATCACCGGAACGCCGGCCTTCTACGACGGGCCGCAGGGAGCGCAGCGGCTCGCCCCGCTGGCGCAGCGACTCGCAGTTGACTTCACCACCGACCCGCGGTTCGACAATCCACGTGCGGTGCAGGTGCGGCTGGCCGGGTTCACGGTCGACTCCCTCGTCGAACTCGGGGGCCGGGTGCGGGACCTGTACGCCGACGGGTCCACGGAGCATGCCCGACTACGGACAGTGGTCGACGATGCCTACCTTCGCGACCTGGCGCAGGCCGTCGCGGGTGGACTGGGCGGCAAGATAGGTGTGGCGCCTCGCCTGTTCCTGAAGAAGTTGGTGGGAGAGGTGCTCGACCGAGTCGACCAGTTCGTCGATTTCGACCCGCGACAGCACTACGCCCTCACCCTGTCCGACGCCGAGTTGACCGACGTGGAACGCAACGCGACCAGGGCTGATGAGATTTCGCTCGACCTGTAGGAAGAATCAGATCATGAGCACCGAACTCGTCGCGACAGACGCCGCACGTTGATGAGTGGAGCGGAACTGCTGCATCCGGTCGTACTGCATCATGTGGTGAACTCGTTGCAGTGGCCGGCGCTTCGGCCGCTGCAGGAGGCCGCCGTACGGCCCCTGCTCGACGGGAATGACGCGCTGCTCCTGGCACCGACCGCCGGAGGTAAGACCGAGGCTGCCATGTTCCCGCTGCTCTCCCGGATGGCACAGGAGAACTGGTCCGGCACCTCCCTGCTCTACGTCTGCCCGCTGAAAGCTCTGCTCAACAACCTGCTGCCGCGAGTCGGCAACTACGCCGGCTGGTTGGGACGGCAGGCGGCGCTGTGGCACGGCGACGTGACCGCAGGACGACGTCGAGCAATTCTGCGCGAACGGCCCGATGTGCTGCTCACCACCCCGGAGTCGATCGAGTCGATGCTGGTGAGCGCCACCGTCAGCCACGAGGAGTTCTTCCGCCACCTGCGGGCGGTCGTGATCGACGAGGTGCACGCGTTCGCTGGTGACGACCGTGGATGGCACCTGTTGGCCCTACTGGAACGGCTCAGCCGGGTAGCTGGACGACCGATCCAGCGGGTGGGACTCTCCGCAACCGTCGGCAATCCCGACGACCTGCTGCGCTGGTTGCAGGGCTCGGGGCTGGGTGAGCGACCAGCCCAGGTGGTGGCACCGCACCTGGCCGCCGCCCCGGCCATGGCGGCGCCCCCTGCTGTTCAGGGCGAGGTCGAGTTGGACTACGTCGGCTCGGTGCACAATGCGGCCCGCGTCATCGCGGCCCTGCATCGGGGAGAGAAACGGCTGGTCTTCTGTGACTCCCGCGCGCTTGTGGAGGAACTCGGCCAGCGGCTGCGTGAACTCAGCGTCACGACGTTTCTCTCCCACGCTTCACTCGCCGCCGACGAGCGTCGACGGGCGGAAGAGGCGTTCGCACAGGAACGAGACTGTGTGATCGTTGCGACGAGCACCCTGGAACTGGGCATCGATGTCGGCGACCTCGACCGCGTCATTCAGATCGACGCACCGCGCAGCGTCGCCGCCTTCCTGCAACGGATCGGCCGGACCGGCCGTCGACCGGGCAGCACCCGGAACTGTCTCTTCCTCGCCCTGGACGGTGCAGGACTGCTACGCGCCAGTGGGCTTCTGCGACTGTGGCAGCAGGGTTGGGTGGAGGCGGTCGTGCCACCGCGCGAACCACGGCACATCGTCGCCCAGCAGATTCTCGCACTCGCCCTGCAACGACACCGGATCGGTGATCGGCTCTGGGCGCAGGAGTGGAACGGACTCGTGCCGTTCGACAAGAGCGCCGAGGTCATCCTGCGACACCTGACCGAGCACGGCTTCCTCGACTCGGACGCCGGAATGCTCTTCATCGGGCCGCAGGCCGAGCTGCGATTCGGCCGTCGACACTTCATGGACATGCTCGCGGTGTTCACCGCGCCACCGCAGTTCACCGTACTGTCCGGTCGTACCGAGATCGGCCGTACCGATCCGGCGTTGTTGACGGCGAGAGTCGAGGGTCCACGCCTGTTGCTGCTGGGCGGGCGAAGCTGGCGGGTCACGTACGTCGACTGGAAACGCCGTCGCTGTTTCGTGGAGCCGGCCGAGGGTGGCGGCAAGGCGCTCTGGATGACCGGTGGGATACCGCAGGGGCTGGCGTACGAGATGGTGCGAGCCACGCGCGACGTTCTGCTCGGAGCCGATCCACCGGTCGCGCTCACGCAGCGGGCCAGCAGTCGACTTGCCCAGTTACGGGACGAGGCGACCACCCAGGTGCACCCCGGTGGCAGTGTGATCGTCCGGGACCGGGAGGGGGAGGTGCGCTGGTGGACGTGGGCAGGCTTCCGGGCCAACGCCACCCTGGTCGCCACTCTCGGCGACCTTGCCGACCAGGCTCAGCGCTACGACGACGCGGCCATTCGACTGCGCCCGGACCTCGACCGTGACATGTGGCGGACGTTGACATCCGACACCGTCGACCGGATCTGTCTGCCGGAAGTAACCGAGAAGGCCCTCGCGGGCCTCAAGTTCAGTGCGGCCCTTCCCCCTCGGTTGGCGACCGCCACGCTCGCGGCACGGCTGGCCGATGTCGAGTCCGCGGCGACGGTGCTCCGGGAGCCGGTCAGGTTCGCCTATCTGTGAGGGTCGCGGATGCGGGCGGCCAGGTCGAGGGCGGCTCGGATCGGGTCGGCGTTCCAGTGGCTGGCGAAGGCGTCGTACAGGTGCCATCCGGCGCGGGTCAGGGTCCGTTGCCGCTCGACGTGGGCGGTCACGCCGTCGGGATGGACCCCGCAGATCACCCCGACCGCCTCGGTGTCCTCGCCGACACACAGGTCGATCTGCCAGCGGCCGACGGGGTAGTCGACCCGTACCGGCAGTCCCAGCTTTTCGAGTTCGAGGGCCAGGGCCCGGGCCCAGGGGTCCGAGGCGGAGGTGACCGGGCCGGTCGGGGGTGTCGGGGGTTGTTCGGCGTAGCGCAGGTAGTCGCCGATGATGCCCTCGGGGGAGCGCAGCGAGGTGACCACGGTCAGATGCTTCCTGGCCCTAGTGATCAGGACGTTGAGCAGGCCGGGCTCGGTCAGGAAGCGGTGCCGGGCCGGTGGGTCCTCGTCGACCAGCCCGAGTGAGGCGATCACCACGTCCGCCTCGCTGCCCTGGAAGGCGTGCACCGTCCCGGTACGCAGACCGAGCCGCTGGATCGCCTCGAGGTCGTACGCCGACAGCAGGGCCGCCTCCACCGCGTCCGCCTGGGCCCGGAACGGGCTGATCACCGCGATCCCGCCGGCCGGGGGATGGGTGGACAGGGCCCGGACCAGGTCCAGTACGGCGTCCACCTCGGCCTGGTTGACGCCGTCGACCACGGTCGCGCGGTCGACCCGCACCACGTCGATGGCGTCGGCCTGTTCGTTGCGCGGGTGCCGGGTGACCAGTTCCAGTCTGCCGTCGTAGAACCGTTCACCGGAGAACCCGATCAGGTGTGGCGCGGACCGGTAGTGCTCGGCCAGCCAGGTGACCCGGGCGGCACCGGCTGCCAGGTCGTAGACGCTGGACCGTCGGACGTCGAGCCGGTCGGCCAGCCGGTCCAGCCCGTGCCGGTGCAGGGTGGCGGTCACCTCGACATCGGCGACGAAGGAGACGAACCGCAGTTGCCGGGGGTCACCGGCGACCAGTGCGTTCCGGGCGCGGGCCAGCACCGGGGCGGCCCGTACCTGGTCGATGTGGGCGGCCTCGTCCAGCACCACCAGGTCGAACATGCCGGCCACCGGCGGCAGCAGATCCTCGACGTCGGTCACCGTGCCCACCCACAGGGGCAGGGCCCGCACCAGCGCCTCGGCGTCCAGCCCGGCGAGCAGTTCCCGGCGCCGGTTGCGCCCGGCCCGCAGGGCGGTACCCAGACCGTTGGCGGCCCGCCGGGCCTGCGGGGTCCACCGTCGGGCGCTGGTGGTGTGGTGCCGCAGGGCGGTGCCGACCGCCTCGGCCAGTACGGTGTCCGCCTCCGCCAAAGCCTGCCAGGCGGCGGAGAGTTCGGTGCCGCCCTGGGCGGGGAGTCGAGCCGCCGCCTGGACGGCCTCGGCTGCCTCCACCGCCGCGTCCAGCCGTTCCCGGGGCAGGCCGGGACCGGCTCCGGTCAGCTGTCGCAGCCGCCGTTGGGCGTACGACCGTCGCAGTCGCGGCCACCAGCCCGCGCCCTGGCGGCTGGTGTCCCTCAGGGCGTGCCGGATGGCGGTGAGGTCGGCGTCCGGGTCGAAGACCCGTGGCGCGTCCTGACTCAGCGCGGGCAGCAGGGGCTGCCAGCCCGGGAGCGTGGCGGCGCGGCGCTCCTGCTCCAGGGCGGCGGCGATTCCGGCTTGGATGGTGGTGACCCGGTGCCGGGCCGCCGCCACCGCTGCGGCGTCCTCGCGCAGTTGGTCGTCGCGCACCCCACCGGCGGCGCCGTCGGCCAGGTCGGCGGCGACCGCCTCGCGTCGCTCCGCGTCTCCGAAGAGCACCGGGGGTGGGCCGGGATGCCGGCGCAGCAGCGCGCCCAGGGCCTGCGCAGCCGCCACGGACTGGGTGGCCACCAGCACCGACTTACCCCGGTCGACCGCATCCAGCGCGGCGGCGACCAGGGCGTGACTCTTGCCGTTGCCGGGGGCTCCGGAGACCACCACCACCGCTTCGGTACGGGTGCGCCGGACCACCTCCAACTGGGTGCCGCTCAGCGGCAGCGGAGACAGCACCTCCTCGTTGTCCCGGCTGGCCGGGTCGGCGTGTTCGTCGGCGACGCCGAGGTAGAGCCGGCGCAGGGCGGTGTCCGCCAACCCGGGACGACCCGCCCAGTTCAGCAGGGTGTCGCGGAGTCGACCGGCGAACACGTCCCGGGTCACGAAGATCGCCGCCGCGGCGACCCCGGTGAGGCAGGTGTCGTCGAAGCGGCGCGGTGGCCGGGGCACGACCTGCTCCACCTTCAGACCGGCCGCCTCGGCCGCCGCGGTGATCCAGGCGGCCGTGCCGGGCGCGGTCAGCCAACCCGGCCCGGCCAGCCCCGGTGCGGCCTCCAACCGGGCGGCGAGATCCCGATCCTCGATCAGCGAGGTCATCTCCAGGTCACCGGCAGGGACCACCCGGTAGCCGCCTCGGCCACGCTCCAGCCGTACCGGTTGGGCCAGCAGCGGCAGCCGGATCCGCCGCCGTACCCCGTCGATGTCCGCCCCGCCGACCAGGAAGGCCAGGCCGCGGCGCAGGATGCGTTCGTCGCGGTGCAGGGCGTCCTGCGCCGCCAGTCGGTCCAGGTGGCCGTTGCGGGGGCCGCGGTGTGGCTCCGGCAACCAGACCAGCGGCCGGCTGCCTGCGGCCATGTCGAGGACCCGCTCGGCTCCGGCCGGAGCCAGGTCGGCGAGCGCGGTGAGGATGACGGCCGCGTCCATCGCCCGCACATTCTGCCGTACGCCCCCTACACCGCCGGCATGCCGCAACAACCCCCGGAACAACCCCCTCGGCCTGGGGCTCCTGGTGCCTCCCGCACCCCTTTGCTCTGCTTCAACCCGCGCAACGATCCGGCGGCGGAACCGCTGCGTGGGTTGAAGCAGAGCAAAGGGCGCTCAGGGGAATGAGGGTGGGGGCCGTCGTCATCGACGGCCCCCACCGGCTTGATGCTCAGGTGTCGGCGTGGCCGGCACGTCGGGTGTTATCCGGCGTACGTCTCGAACTCGGCGATTCGGGGGGTGCCGGAGGAGCCGGTGATGTCGAAGGTGATCTTCCGCAGCGAGGTGGCCGGGAAGGTGATCACGCCGGCCGTGCTGCCGGTGGCCAGGACCGCGCCGGTGTCGTGGTTGAGCAGCCGCCACGACCGGACGTTGCCGACGGCGCCGGAGGCCTCGCGGATGTTGACCCGGGAGACCCGGGTGGCGGTGTCCCACTTGATGGAGATCTGGCCGGTCGAGCCGGACGGCGACCAGGCGGTGCTCATGTTGCCGTCGCGGACGTCGCCGTAGCTGGTGCCGCTGGCCTTGCTGGAGCCGTCGGAACCGGCCCCGATGCTCAGGTTGGTGCCGCTGGGCTGGCTCGGCGTCGGGGTCGGGCTGGTCGGGCCCGGCGTCGGGGTGGTCGGGCCGGGGGTGGGCGTGGTCGGGTTGCTCGTCGGGTTCGTCGGCGTGCAGCTGCCGTTCGACGTACGGATGCCCTTGTTGGCGCCGGCGGTCTGGCGGACGATGTCCGGCACGCAGTTGGCCGGGTCGAGGCGGTACGAGTACGGGATGCTGACGCTGGTGTTGGAGGTCGGGTTGGGGCCGGCCGGGTTGGTGTCGCCGCTACGGCTGGACCAGGTCACGTTGTCGAAGATGTTGCCGCTGACCTGCCAGTAGCCGGCCGCGTCGGTGTAGAAGGTGCCCAGCACGTCCTTGGCGTTCTGGAAGTAGTTGTTCTCCACCTTGGCCTGGGCGCCGGCCCGGGAGTTGATGCCGGACTCGTTGATCCGGGAGAAGTGGCTGTTGAAGATGTGCGCGACACCGCCGCGCAGCAGGGGAGCGCGGGAGTCGATGTTCTCGTACAGGTTGTGGTGGAAGGTGACGAAACCGTTCGACAGGTCGCTCTCGCTGGAGCCGATCAGGCCACCGCGACCGGAGTTGCGCAGGATGCTGTAGGACAGCGTCACGTACTGCGTGTTGTTCTTCATGTCGAACAGCCCGTCGAAGCCCTGCGACTCGCCGCCCGAGGCCTCCAGGGTGACGTGGTCGACCCAGACGTTGCGGACGTTGGCCTCCATGCCGATGGCGTCGCCGCCGTTGGAGGTGGGGGAGCCCGACTTCTTGACGTTCCGGACGGTCACGTTCTGGATGATGATGTTGCTGGCCTCACGGATGTGGATGCCGATCTGGTCGAAAGTGGCGCCGTTGCCCACTCCGAGGATCGTGACGTTGCTGATCTGCTTGAGCTCGATCACGTCGGCGGCGGTGTTGCAGCTCGACCCCGACACCTTCGTGGTGTTGCCGTGGTTGATGGTCCCCTCGACCTGGATGGTGATCGGGGTGCTGCTGCTGGCCCGGTTGCACAGGGCCGCGTGGATCTGGGTGCCGGTGGTGGCGCGTACGGTCTGGCCGCCGGCCCCGCCGGTGGTGCCGCCGTTGCGGGTCGCGAAGCCGGTGGCGCTGCCGACGGCCGCCGACGCCTGTGGCGTCATGACGGCCATGCAGACGGCGGCTCCGGTGGCCGTGGTGGCCAGCGCCGCCAGGATTCGTAGCGCGACTGTGCGTCTCATCCTTGCCTCACCTTCCTTGGTGGTGGTGGTGGTGAAAGGAAGGGCCCCTTGTTAACGCCTCCGGTATAGGAAGGGCCCCCTTTTAACAGCGGTGTGTGCCGCTACAGCGGCAGCCGGTCGGCGCCGGCGAGCGGGCCGACGACCAGCGGCACCAGCGGTGCCGGCAGCACTGGGCCGTGCCGCATCGTCGGCGTCCATCCGGCGTCCGGGGACAGGTCCGGGTCGTGTCCGGCGTTGTACGCGGCCACCAGGTCGACCGGACGCGGCAGCCCGCCTGCCGGCGTGATCCAGTTGCCCCGGGTGGTGATGGCGGTGCCACCCCAGTCGTAGAGCAGGTCGGCGGCGGTGATGCCGGTGCCGAGGGTGAAGTGGTTGTTCTCCGCGTACACCGCGGACTGCACGCCCACGCCGATGGCGTACTCGAAGTCGTCGCCGGCGAGCCGGTAGGCGTTGTTGTAGAGGTCGACCTGGCCGAAGCGCACCCGGGGCAGCCGTTGCAGCGACCCGTCGAACAGGTTGTGGTGCAGGGTGACGTCGAGCCGCCCGACGTCCGGGCCGACCGTGTTGGACGAGCCGATCAGCATCAGCTTGTCCCGCCCGTCGAACCGGTTCCAGGCGGCGGTGACCAGGCTGGCGGTGTGCGTGATGTCCAGCGCGCCGTCGTGCACCTGGTACGGGCGGCCGAAGTGGACCGGTTGGGCGCTGTCCGGGTTGTCGCCGTCGGTGAAGGTGTTGTGTTCGATCCAGACGTTCTCGCTGCGGCGCACCGAGATCTGGTCGTACTGGGAGTTCCAGTTGCCGGTTTCGCCGTCGGTGGGGGACCAGGCGGGGAAGCAGTCCCGGGCGTCGTCGAAGGTGATGTTGCGGACGATCACGTTCGAGACCCGGTCGATCATCAGGGTGAGGCCGGCCAGCCGCGCCCCCCGCAGCCCGATGACCGTGGTGTTCGCGCCGACGTTGATCTGCGTGTGCCGGGTCTGGTTGGTCACCGACCGCACCCGGGCTTCTTCGACCGGCCCGCTCGGCGCCACCCGACCCCAGACCGCCGGGTCGTACGTGGCCAGGTACGCCTGGAGCGAGTAGCCGGGATCGGCCAGATCCGTGCAGTCCAGCAGTGTGCCGTCGCGGCCCTCGAACCCGTCGATGGTGCCCTTGACGTACACGATCTTTGGGGTGTTGTTCGTGGCGTTTGTGGCGTTGTCGCCGCCGAGCGCGGCGACCAGCTCGGCTCGGGTGGTGACCACGTGCACCTGGTCGGCGGTCGCGGTCGAGCCGCCGGTGGTGCCCGGCCCGGCGGACGCCCAGCCGTCACCGGCCGGCAGCGTCTGCCGCCCGAGCTGGCGAGCCAGCGGAGACAGGGCCAGCGGAGACAGGGCCGGTGCAGACCGGGCCGGTGCAGACCGGGCCGACGAGGACAGGGCAGCGGTGACGCTGGTCCCGGCCGGTGCGTGGGCGGCGGCGGGAGCGGGTGCGACGGTCAGGGTGAGTGTGATCAGTGCCGCGCTGGCGGCGATTCTGCGCATGGGGTGGGTCCGTTCCTTCGTTGTGTTTCTCGTATGTAACGAAGGCTACGGATAGAGTTTTATGAGGGTCAATATTATTGTTATGCAGGTTTGTTGCATTAATTGTGATCGGCCGGAATTGACCCGGCCTGTCCTGGTCGGGAAGTGCTGGTCAACGCATTGAGTCGATCCATTTCGGATCGTCGATTTGCAGTCCGGTTGCCGTTACCTCCTATTTCGGTGCGGTGACCCGCCACGGCGTGACAGCCCACGGCACGCCCGATTCCGACGGCAGTTCGCCACGCTCGGCGGCGCGACGCAACACCGCGTTGACGCCGCGGATGCGCAGCACCCGCTGGGCGCCCTCGCCGACCGGGTCGACCAGTTCCCCGCCGAGCAGCGTGGGCTCGGGTGCCTCCTGCAACGTGGTCAGCAACGAGGTGAAGGCGGCGGTCCTGGCCAGCGGCGCGATCAGCGGCACCCGGCGGTCGGCCCGATGCGCGAGCAGGTTCTCCAGCAGTCCCTGCCGGCCGGGCACCACCCGCGGACCCGCCTCGCCGGGCAACCACAGCCGGTCGGTCGGGTACTCCAGCACCGCCCGGCCACCGGTGCCGGTGACGATCACCTCGCCGGCGATGAAGTCCTCCCCGGCGAGGGTGACCGCGGCGACGATCGGCGGACCGACCACCTGTCGCAGCCGCAGCACCGCCGTGTCGTCGACCTCGATCGGCCGTACCCGGTACCGCTCCACCTCGACGGTGGCCGGCTCCACCGGCTGCCCGGTTACCGCCTCGGCGACCGCCAGGCACTGCATCACCGCGTGCGCGAGCGGGTTGGCCAGCGCGCCGTCGAGCACCGGCCGGCCGTCGAGCAGCCGCCGTCCGGCCCACGGGGCGCGGGCGTAGTACGCGTCCGGCCGTTGCCAGGCCGCGACCGTCGCGATGCCGGTGACCGTACCGAGCCGGCCGGTGCTCGCCGCGTCGGTCAGTGCGGTCAGCGCCGTCGAGCCGAGCGCCTGGAACCCGACCTGCGCCACCCGGCCGGTGGTCGCCAGGGCACCGGCCAACTCCTCGTGTTCCCCGCTGGTGAGCACCGGTGGCTTTTCCAGCAGCAGGTCGGCGCCGGCGGTCACCGCGTCCCGGGCGATCGGCAGATGGGTGTGCGGCGGGGTGCAGATCACCACCACCTCCGGGGCCACCTCGGCCAGCATCGCCCGATGGTCGGTGAAGATCCGGGTACCCGCCGGCACCGGCGCGGCCGGTTCCTCCTCGATCGGCCTCGGGTCGACCAGGGCGACCAGCCGCAGCCGCCCCGCGTCGTGCAGCGGGCCGATCACCCGCCGGTGCCAGCGACCATGCCCGTTCGCTCCGATCAGCGCGACCCGTGGCGCGTTAACCGCGACCCGTGGCGCGTTAACAGGGGGCCCTTCCTCTACACCAGGCGTTAACAAGGTGCCCTTCCTTTCCCTCAGGCGGCGGTGAGGGTGGTGCGGACGCCGTGGCGGGTGAGGTCGGTGAGCCAGGCGGTCACGTCGGCGCGTACCTGCGCGTCGGCGGCCACGTCGGGCGGGACGATCTCGTCGAGGGCGAGCACCGCGTCGACCGCCCCGGCCGGGGTCTGCGGCGCGTCGGCCAGGGCGGCCCGGATGCGGTCCGCGAGCGGATCGTCAAGCGGCAGCGTACGACAGTCGTCGGCGGTGCCCTGGGCGAACCGGATCCAGGCGGCGAGCACCAGTGTCGCCCAACGTGCCGACCGGCCCTGCGCCCGCAGGTCGGCGATGGTGTGCAGGATCCGCTGCGGCAGCTTCTGCGAGCCGTCCATCGCCACCTGAAGGGTGCGGTGCCGGATCGCCGGGTTGCCGAACCGGGCCAGCACCTGCTCGCCGTAGTCGACCACGTCGACGCCCTGCGGCGGAGTGAAGCTGGCGGCCACGTCCTCGGCGATCAGCCGGCGCAGCACCGTCGCCAGGTGCGGCAGCGCGAGCGCGTCCGCGATCGTCTCGCAGCCGGCCAACGCGCCGAGGTACGCGGCGGCCGAGTGCACCCCGTTGAGCGTACGCAGCTTCAACCGCTCCCACGGCCCGGCGTCGGCGCAGAGCACCGCGCCGGCCCGCTCCCAGGCCGGCCGCCCGGCGGGAAAGTCGTCCTCGATGACCCACTGGGTGTACGGCTCAGCTGCCACCGCCGCCAGATCCTCCACCCCGAGCGCCCGCCGCGCCGCCGCGAGGGTCTCCGCCGTACTCGCCGGCACGATCCGGTCCACCATCGTGCCGGGGAACCCGACCTGCGTACCGACCCAGTCGACAGCGTGTCGTGGTGCCTGCGCGTACGCCAGGGCCTGCTGGACCAGGCCGCGGAGCCGGCGGCCGTTGGCGGGCAGGTTGTCGCAGCTGACCAGCGCGATCGGCCCGGCGTCGGCGGCGGCCCGGGCCAGCAGCCCACGCACCAGCAGACCGGGCACGGTCACCGGCGGCCGGTCGCTTGCCAGGTCGGCCACCAGCGCCGGATCCGGGCGCAGCGTCCCACCGGCCGGATCGAGCTGGTACGCCTTCTCGGTCACCGTCAGCGTGACCACCCGGATCGCCGGGTCGGCCAGCAGCGCCACCACCGCGTGCGGATCGGCGGCCGCCAGCCGCACCCCGGTCAGCGCCCCGATCACCCGGGTGTGCCGGTCGTCGGCGGACAGCGTGCTGACGCTGAACAGGTTGTCCTGCGCGGTCAGTACCCGCACCAGGTCGGCGTTGCGCGGCGCCACCCCGACAATGCCCCAGTCACCACCGGCCGACGCCACCGCCTGTTCGGTGTAGACCGCCTGGTGGGCCCGGTGGAACGCGCCGAGCCCCAGGTGCAGTACCCCGGCCGGCACGGTGCCGGGCTGGACCAGCGGACGCGCGTCGGCGGGCAGTCGACGCAGCGCCCCCAGGTCGAGTCGGGACGCGCCCACGGTCACCGCCACGTCGGGCCGTCCGGGAAGCGGAAGGTGGCGATCGAGGACGGGTGCATGGTGGCGCTGTAGCCGGGTTCGGTCGGCAGCAGGTACCGCCCGTCGCGGGTACGTACCGGGTCGACGAAGTGTTCGTGCAGGTGGTCGACGTACTCGACCATCCGGCCGTCCAGGCTGGTGCCGACCCGCAGGTAGTCGAAGATCGCCAGGTGCTGGACGTACTCGCAGAGGCCGACCCCACCGGCGTGCGGGCAGATCGGCACCCCGAACTTGGCGGCCAGCAGGATCTCGGCGAGCACCTCGTTGACCCCGGCGACCCGGCAGGCGTCGATCTGCATCACACCGATCGCCTCGGCCTGCAACAACTGCTTGAAGATCACCTTGTTGGCGGCCACCTCGCCGGTGGCCACCCGGCACCGCCCGCCGGTCAGCTCGGCCATCGCCCGGGCGATGCGGGCATGGCCGAGGATGTCGTCGGCGTGCGTCGGCTCCTCGATCCAGTACGGGTCCACCTCGGCCAGCGCGGTCATGTTGGTGATCGCCTCGTCGACGTCCCACACCTGGTTGGCGTCCATCATCAGCAGCGCGTCCGGGCCGATCTCCGACCGGATGATCCGGGCCCGCCGCAGGTCGTCGGCGGGCGGTCCGCCGACCTTCATCTTCATCGCCCGCCACCCGGCCGCGTACGCCTCCCGGGTCAGGGCGCGCACCTTGTCGTCGGGGTAGCCCAGCCAGCCGACCGAGGTGGTGTACGACGGGAAACCGTCGCGCTCCAGCACAGCCAGCCGATCACCGAGCCCGTCACGGCCCTTGTCCAGGATGGCCGCGGCCTCGTCGGGAGTGAGCGCGTCGGTGATGTGGCCGAAGTCCACGTTGGCGACCAGCTCGTCGGTGGGCATCTCGGCCAGGTAACGCCACATCGGCTTGCCGGCGAGCTTGGCCCGCAGGTCCCACACCGCGTTGACGAGCGCCCCGGCGGCCATGTGGATGACCCCCTTCTCCGGGCCCAGCCAGCGCAACTGCACATCGGCGACCAGCGAGCGCCAGAACGCCACCGGCTCGGCGGTGATCTCCTGCACCGTCCGCCCCCGCACGTGATGGGCCAGGGCGTTCACCGCCGCGCAGGTGATCTCGTTGCCACGACCGTTGGTGAAGGTGAACCCGGCCCCGGTCGGCCCGTCGTCGGTGCTCAGCTCGACATAGGTGGCCGAGTAGTCACCCCGGTTGATGGCATCGGAGCCGTCGCCGCTGGCGGCGGTGGGAAACCGCACATCGTGCACAGTGACATCGGTGATGGTGGTCATTGTTGCCCCTCCCCGAATTTGTAGACCTGCTTCGGCAGCCGGTACGCCAGGTCGACGATGGTCTCGGCGGCCTCGTCCATGGGCAGCCGGTGCTCGGCGACCAGCCGGGCCAGGAAACCCGCGTCGATGCGGCGGGCCACGTCGTGGCGTACCGGGATGGAGCAGAAGGCACGGGTGTCGTCGACGAACCCGGCGGTGTTGTAGAAGCCCGCGGTCTCGGTGACGGTCTCCCGGAACCGGCGCAGCACCTCGGGGGAGTCCAGGAACCACCAGGGCGCACCGAGCAGCAGAGCGGCGTACCCGCCGGCCAGCGGCGCGAGTTCCCGGGTGAAGGTGTCCTCGTCGAGGGTGTAGAGCACCACCCGCAGCCGGGGGTCGTTGCCGTAGGCGTCCAACAGCGGGGCGAGCGCGTGCACGTACTCGGTGACCTGCGGGATGTCGCCGCCGACGTCGCGGCCGTGCCGGGCGTACAGCCAGCGGTTGTGGTTGCGGACCGCGCCGGGGTGCAGCTGCATGACCAGCCCGTCGTCGAGCGACATCCGGGCGAACTCCAGCAGCATGTGCGCAGCGAACGCCTCGGCGTCGCCGGGCTCGGCCCGGCCCCGCCGGGCCCGGTCGAACAGCGTCGCCGCGTCCGCGCCGAGGTCGAGGGTGCGGGCGGTGCGGTGACCGTGGTCGGACGAGGTGGCCCCGGCGTCGATGAACGCCACCCGGCGGGCCCGCAACGCCGCCAGATAACCGGCGTACGTGCCGGTGTCCTCGCCGGTGATCTCGCCGAGCCGGTCGACGTTCGCCGACCAGTCCTCGAATTCCAGGTCGACCACGTTGTCCGGGCGGAACGTGGTGACCACCCGGCCACCCGGCCCGCCCCAGCCGTCGGCGGCCAGTTTGGCGTGCCGACCCAGGTCGTCCAGGGGCGACTCGGTGGTGGCCAGCACCTCGATGTTGAACCGTTCGAACAGGGCCCGGGGTCGAAAGTCCGGCTCGGCGAGCTTGGCGGCGAGGGCGTCGTACACCTCGTCGGCGGTGGCCGGGGAGAGTCGGGTGTCGACGCCGAAGACCTCGGTGAAGGTCTGTTCCAGCCACAGCCGTGACGGGGTGCCCCGGAACAGGTGCCAGTGTTCGGCGAAGCGACGCCAGATCCGTCGCCCGTCGGTCTCCACCGGGGTGCCGTCGCGGCTGGGCACGCCCAGCTCGGACGGGGGTACGCCCTGGCTGAGCAGCATCCGGGTCAGGTAGTGGTCGGGCACGATGAGCAGCTGCGCCGGGTCACCGAACGGCTCATCCTCGGCCAGCAGCGCCGGGTCGACGTGCCCGTGCGGGGAGATGATCGGCAACCTTGCCACAAGCGCGTACAGCTCCCGGGCCAGTGCGCGTTGGCCCGGGTCGGCGGGGAGGAGCAGGTCTGGTCGGGTCGAGGTGGGCACGGGGTGCGACTCCTGGGGTAGAGGTCAGTCGAGGGTGAGCAGGTCGGCGACGCGTACCGGGGCGCCGGTGTCGAAGGACCGGTTGGCGGCCAACCCGGTGAGCAGGGCCAGCGCGCCGTCGCGGGCGCTTGCCGCGCGGTGCAGCGGGTCGGTCGCCCCGCCGAAGAGGACCTGGGTCATCCGGGCGTCCGCGCCACCGTGCCCGTGGCGGGTGTACCCGTCGACCTCGATGCGTTGCGGCGGGGACCAGAAGGGACGCAGGGTCAGCGTGGCCGCGCCACCCTCGGCGGCGGCCTGGTCGCCGTGCAGCGCCGCACCCTTGAGCGCGCCGGCCGCGGCCGGGCTGACGTAGTCGCTCTCGGTGACCTCCAGTTCGAGGCGGCCCCGGCTGCCGTTGACCATCACCCGGTAGCCCTCCCAGGGGGCGTACGCGGTGAGGTGGTAGGTCATGGTCGCGCCGGTGGAGTAGGTGGCCAGCACCGCCATGTCGTCCTCGATGCTCACCCCGGGGGCGAAGACGTTGCGGTCCCGGTGGTAGCCGTCGGATGCCTCGGCGTCGAGGTACAGCTCGCGGAGTCGGGGGTGCTCGGCCAGGCGCAGCGCGAACGGGTCGTCGTCGGCGGCGGGGCTGGCGTGTGCCCGGTCGTAGTCGCGGGCGTAGCCGTGCCGGCGGCCGTTCTCGCCGTAGAAGAACAGCCGTCCGGCCGCGTACACCTGCACGGGTGTGGCGTTCAGCCACCAGTTGACCAGGTCGAAGTGGTGGCTGGCCTTGTGCACCATCAGCCCGCCGGAGCTGGCCTTGTCGCGGTGCCAACGGCGGAAGTAGTCGGCGCCGTGGCGTACGTCGAGCAGCCACTCGAAGTGCACCGAGCCGATCTCGCCGACCGCACCCTCGGTGAGCAGCCGGCGCATCTGCTCGTGCAGCGGGTTGTAGCGGTAGTTGAAGGCGACGGTGACCCGCCGGCCGGTGCGGCGTACCGCGTCGAGGATGCGTTGGCAGCGCGGCGCGTCGGTGGTCATCGGCTTCTCGGTGACCACGTCGCAACCGGCCTCCACGGCGGCGACCACGTACTCGTCGTGGGTGACGTCCACGGAGGTGACCAGGACGACGTCGACGCGCTCCTTGGCCAGCATCGCGGTGAAGTCCCCGACGTGGTAGGTGGGCACCCGTGGGTGGCCGAGTTCGGTGAGCCAGCGGTTGTGGGCGTCCATCCGGGCCTGGTTGACGTCGGCGAAGGCGACCAGTTCGGCGGTGTCGGCGTGGTCGCGGACCAACGCGCGGACGAACATCTCGGCGCGGGCGCCGGTGCCGACCACGGCGTACCGGGCCCGCCTGCCGGAGTGCGGAGACACGAACTGATCCTCCTCGATCTCTCTGCAAACCTTTGCAGCGAAGTAATCATGCTCGATCCCTTGGCGTCAACGGTGCGTCAGCAATCAGCGGCCTTTGTGCTGATTCATGAGTATTGGAGGGCATGGCAAGTGCGGCTGTGAAACCTAGCTGTAATCATCGACCGTTGACACTGGCGCAACCGTTTGCATTAATTGGCGGCACCCGTGACCGCCGACACACGAAGGGGGCCGCAGTGCCTGTCACGATCCGGGACGTCGCGCGGGCCTCCGGGGTGCACATCTCCACCGTCTCCCGCACCTTCTCCGCACCCCACCTGGTCAACCCGGAGACGCGGGTACGGGTGCTCGCCTGCGCCGAGGACCTGGGCTACCGCCCCAACCGGGCCGCCCGTGCCCTGATCACCGGCCGTACGCACAACATCGGGCTGATCATCGCGGACATCGCGAACCCGTTCTTCCCGCCCCTGATCAAGGCGGCGGAGAGCCAGGCTCGACACCGCGACTACCACGTCTTCGTGGCCGACACCAATGAGGACGCCGCCGCCGAGGAAGAACTGGTCCACGCCCTGGCCAAGCAGGTCGACGGGGTGCTGCTGTGCAGCCCACGGATGAGCAACAGCCTGATCGAGCAGCTCAGCCGGGAGGTCCCGCTGGTGGTGGTCAACCGCCAGCTGGCCGGGCTGCCGTGCGTGCTGATGGACGTCGGTCAGGGCGCCCGGTCGGCCATCGAACACCTGGCCGGCCTCGGCCACCGGGAGATCGCCCTACTCGGTGGGCCGCGCGGTTCGTGGACCAGCCGGGAGATCCGCCGCGCGGCCGGCGCGGCGGCCCGGACGGCCGGCGCGGAGCTGACCGTGCTCGGCCCCAACCCACCCACCGAGCACGGTGGACTGGCCCAGGCGGAGCAGGTCCGCCGGGCCGGGGTCAGCGCCGTGCTCGCCTACAACGACCTGATGGCGATCGGCCTCCTGGAGGGGCTCGACGCACTGGGAGTGGCGGTGCCGCAGGAGGTGAGTGTCGTCGGGGTCGACGACATCTCACTGAGCCGGCTCACCCGCCCCAAGCTGACGACGGTGGCCACCCCGACCGCGGCCGCCGGCCGGACGGCCGTCGACATGTTGCTGCAACACGACACCGACCTTCCCCGCACCGGGCGGGCCGGCGGTGCCGGGACCACAGTCGGCGTCCGTCGCACCACCGCACAGGTAATGCTCCAGACCGAGTTGGTCATCCGCGACTCCACCGGACCGGGCCCGTATGCCGGCCGGGATCGTCCCGGTGCCACTGCCGAAGGCCCGGGCCCGCATCGCCGTGCGGACCCGGGCGGCCCGAGAGTGGCCGCCAGTGACGTCGTCGCCTCCTAACGCCAAGGAGTGAGCGCACATGCACCCCGCAACGCACCCCACCAGCGCGCCCGACGGGCGCACTTACCGTACCCCCCTGCTGCGTCGCCGACTGCTGCGCGGCCTGCTCGCCGCGGTCGTGGCCCTGCCCCTGGTCGGAGCTGCCGCGGCCTGCGGCGGCGACGACGCCTCCGACGGCAAGACCAAGGTCTCCATCTTCTGGTGGGGCGGTGACGCCCGCAACGAGCTGACCGTGCAGGCGCTGGACCTCTACACCAAGAAGAACCCGGACGTCGTCTTCGAGACCACCTGGCAGGCCAACCAGGGCTACTTCGACAAGCTGGCCACCCTCACCGCCGGCGGCAACCCGCCGGACATCTTCCAGATCGACGACAACTACCTGACCGAGTACGCGGCCCGCAACGCCACCCTGGACCTGAAGAAGTACCAGGACGCAGGCGACCTGGACACCAGCAAGTTCCCGCCCAGCCTGCTCCAGTACGGCGAGGTCGACGGCAAGCTCGCCGGTCTGGCCGCCGGGGAGAACACCCAGGGCCTGGTCTACAACAAGACCCTGCTGGACAAGAACGGGCTGCCCGAGCCGACCACCGGGATGAGCTGGGAGGAGCACATCGCCTGGGCCGAGCAGGTCAGCAAGAAGACCGGAGTGCCCGGCACCCAGGACCCCAGCGCCGACTACAAGGCCTTCTGGGTGTGGCTGCGCCAGCAGGGCAAGGACCTCTACTCCGGCAGCGACCTGGGCTTCACCGCCGAGGACGTGACCAGGTGGTTCGAGCTGTGGAAGGGGGCCCGGGACGCCGGCGCCACCCCGACCCCGGACGTCATCCACGAGGGCAACGCCACCGACATCACCAAGCAGCTCGTGGTCACCGGCAAGTCGGCCACCTCCTGGGTCTGGGTCAACCAGATGCCGGAGCTGAAGAAGAACACCGCCGACGAGCTGGGGGTCATCGCCTACCCCGGTGACCCGAGCGCCCAGTGGGCCCGCGCCTCGATGTACTGGTCGGTCTTCCGAGGCAGCAAGAACGCCGACATCGCGGTCGACGTGATCAACTTCCTGGTCAACGACCCGGAAGCGGTCAAGCTGCTCGGCACCGACCGGGGTCTGCCGTCCAACCTGGACCTGCGTCGGGTGGTCAGCGACGACACCACCGACCCGGCGATGAAGCAGTCCATCGAGGTGGAGACCAAGCTGGCCGAGACCTTCGGCGAGGCCCCGCAGGTGCCGATCAAGGGCCACAGCAAGGTACGCGCCGAGCTGACCAAGGCCGCCGAGAACGCCCAGTACGGCCGGGTCACCCCCGCCGAGGCCGCCGCCCAGTTCGTCGCGGCCTGCAAAGCGGCAATTGCCTCCTGACCGCACCGCGTCACCCGGAGAGGAGCAGTTCGTGGCTCTGACCACGGCGCCCGACCCGACTCGCCGCGGCACCGGATCCGTCCGACCCCCCGCCACCCGGCGCGGGACCGGACGGATCCGGCACGGGGAAGGTCTGGCCGGCTACGTCTTCCTGTCGCCCTGGCTCATCGGTCTGATGGGCATCACTGCGCTACCCATGCTGTTGTCGCTGTACCTCAGCTTCACCAACTACGACATCCTCACCCCGTGGTCCGAGGTGGAATGGGTCGGGCTGGCCAACTACGAACGGATGTTCACCGCCGACCCGTCGTGGTGGCACTCGGTGCGGGTCACGCTGCGCTTCGCGCTGATCGCCGTACCGCTGAAGCTGGCCGCGGCGCTCGGGGTGGCCCTGCTGCTCAACCGTGCCTGGCGCGGGGTCGGGTTGTTCCGTGGTCTGTTCTACCTGCCGTCGCTGCTCGGCGGCAGCGTGGCGCTGGCCATCGTCTGGGTGAACATGTTCAACCGCGATGGCGCGTTCAACTCCTTCCTCGCCCTGTTCGGCATCGAGGGCAAGCCCTGGGTCAACGACCCGGACTGGGCCCTGGAAACCCTGATGGTGCTGGCCATCTGGCAGTTCGGCGCCCCGATGGTGATCTTCCTGGCCGGGCTCAAGCAAGTGCCGACCGAGCTGTACGAGGCCGCCTCGGTGGACGGGGCCGGTAGGTTCCGGCAGTTCGTCAGCGTCACCCTGCCGATGCTCTCCCCGGTGATCTTCTTCAACCTGGTGCTGGAGACCATCAACGGCTTCCAGGGCTTCACCGCCGCGTTCGTGCTCAGCAACGGCACCGGCGGACCGATCGACTCGACCCTGATGTACACCCTCAACCTGTACATCGCCGGGTTCACCGACCTGGAGATGGGCTACGCCTCCGCGATGGCCTGGGTCTTCCTGATCGCCATCGCGCTCATCACCGCCGTCTTCTTCAGCACCGGCCGGTTCTGGGTGCACTACTCCGACGGGGAGGACCGCTGATGGTGGCGAACACCGTGGCCCCGCCCGTGGCGGCCCGCCCGGAGCGCTCGCGCAGCCGATCCTGGCTGCGGCTGATCATCCTGCTGGCCATCGTGGCGGTCGTGCTGTACCCGCTGATCTGGATGATCGGCACCTCGGTCAAGTCGCAGCAGGAGATCGTCAGCAACATCGGTCTGCTGCCCGAGCGCTTCACCCCGGGCAACTACACCGACGGGTGGAGCAACTTCGACGTCAGCTTCGGCCGGTTCTTCCTCAACAGCGCGATGGTCAGCCTGCTGACCGTCGTCGGCAACGCGGTGAGCTGCCTGCTGGCCGCGTACGCCTTCGCCCGGTTGAGGTTCCGGCTGCGGCGGCTGTGGTTCGCCATCATGATCGGCACCCTGCTGCTGCCGGCGCACGTGCTGATCGTGCCGCAGTACATCCTGTTCCGCACCCTCGGCCTGGTCGGCGGGGACTGGCCGTACCTGCCGCTGCTGATCCCGCAGTTCCTGGCCACGGAGGCGTTCTTCGTCTTCCTGATGGTGCAGTTCATGCGGGGCATCCCGCGCGAGCTGGACGAGGCCGCCCGGATCGACGGGGCCGGGGCCTTCGGCATCTTCCGGCACGTCATCCTGCCGCTGAGCCGACCCGCCCTGGTCACCACGGCGATCTTCTCGTTCATCTGGACCTGGAACGAGTTCTTCCGGCAACTGGTCTTCCTGTCCGAGCTGAGCGACTACACCGTGCCGGTGGCGTTGACCCTGTTCATCGACTCGACGAGCCAGAGCGCCATCGGCCCGATGTTCGCCATGGCGGTGCTGTCCCTGCTGCCGGTCTTCGTGTTCTTCGTCGCCTTCCAACGGATGCTCGTCGAGGGGATCAACACAAGTGGAATCAAGGGCTGAGCAGCCGCCGCGCCGCGACTGGCGGGACACCGTACGCGACGGGGCCGATCTGGCGCTGCTGGGCATCCTGACGGTGCTCGCCTCGGCCCCGGTGCTGACCGCCGGCGCGGCGATCGGCACCGCCAGCGCCGCGGTGCACGACTGGCTGGCCACCGGCAGCTGGCCCACCGCCCGGCAGATCATCTCCCGGTTCGGTCGGGGACTGCTGCCCGGCGTGCCGGCCACCCTGCTCGGGCTGGCCGCTGTCGGGCTGCTCGCCACAAACCTGACGGCACTGGCCACCGGCCGGGTGCCGGGCGGCGGCGTGGGGTTGGTCGCCACCGTCGTGGTGGCGGCGGCCCTGCTCGGGTACGCCGCCGCGATCGTGGTCGAGGTCGGCCGCACCGGCGGCACCGGGTGGGCCGCGGCGGTTCCCCGGGCCGCCCGCACCTGCCTCGACCACCCCGCGACCTGCGCCGCGCTGGCCGGCACCAGCCTCGTCGCCGTGCTGCTCGGGGTGCTTGTCACCCCGGTCGCGGTGCCGATCCTCGCCGGGTACGCGTTGGCCGCCGTGCACGCCGTCGCCCGCCGCCGCCCGCTCACCCGGGCGGAGCTGTCATGACCGCCGACGATCAGGAGTTGCTTGTCGACGGTACGCCGGTGGCCCGGTACGTGCTCGCCCCCGACCTGGACGCCACCCACGGCCCGCGGCCCTACCTGCACCCGGTGCGTACCCTGGCCGGCACCCGGGTCACCGACGCCCTCCCCGCCGACCACGTCTGGCACCTCGGAGCCTCCCTGGCGGTGCAGGACGTCAACGGCACCAACCTCTGGGGTGGGCGCACCTACGTCCGCGACCTCGGCTACACCTGGCGTGCCGACCACGGCCGGATCGTCCACACCGGATGGAACCACCGCTCGACGGACCGGCTCGACCACCTGCTGCACTGGTGCGACCCGACCGGCGCGGTCCTGCTCACCGAGCGGCGCACCCTGGCCGCGACAGCGGTACCGGAGCACGTCGATGTACCTGGTCCGGACAGCGCATGGAGTCCGGCGTCCGGGCGAGCCGGTGCCTGGCGGCTCGATGTCGACAGCGTGCTCACCGCTCCCGCCGACCGGGACGTCGTGCTGGGCAGCCCGGCCACCAACGGTCGGCCCGGTGGGGCCGGCTACGGCGGGTTCTTCTGGCGGGCGGTGGCCGGCGAACCACCCGAGGTGTTCACCGCCACCCGCGTCGGCGAGGAGACGGTCAACGGATGTGCCGATCCGTGGCTGGCGATGACCGGCCGGTCACCGGAGGGCGGCGCGTACACCCTGGTCTTCAGCGGTCTGGGTGCGGGCGACAGGTGGTTCGTCCGGACCACCATGTATCCCGGGGTGTGCGTCGCCTTCGCCTTCGCGCGGACCGCGACGATCCCGGCCGGCACCAGTCGCCGTAACCACCACCGGGTGGTGATAGCCGACGGCATCCTCACCGTCGACACCGCCGCCGCCCTCGCCGACCTGCGGTGAGCTGTGGCAGTGGAGCTGGTCGACACGCCGTCCATCCGCTTGTGCACTGCCACAGCCCGACAGTGCCGCCCAGTTCGACGGCGCGTCGTGGTCAGCCGGCGCCGAGGCAGACGAAAGCCGCCGCGGTGGCCGAGGCGGTGTGATCGCCGGTGGCCACGAAGGCCCGCTGGGCGGCGGCGAGGGCCTGCGCCGGTTCGGCACCGGCGTGCATCCGCAGGTGCAGGTCCACCATGAGTTCGGTGGTGGGTTCCGCCGGCACCGGCAGCACGGTGGCGATCAGGCATCGGGTGCCCAGCGCCAGCAGTACCGCCGCGAAACCGGTGATCTCGTCGCCGGGGCGTACCCCGGACAGGCCCGATTCGCAGGCGGAGAGCACCACGCAGCCGGGCGGCCGGGCGATGCGTTCCCACTCGTAGGCGAACAGCGGCCCGTCGGCCAACTCCAGGGTGGAGAACTGGGGGTTGTCGGCGCGGAACGTGCCGTGCGCGGCGATGTGCACCATCGGGGCGCCGTCCAGGGCGGCGGTCAGCGCCTCGGCGGTGGCGTTCGCCCCGGTGAGCAGGCGGGCGGTGGGCAGCACGTCGGCGAGCCGCTTGACCTCGACCGTCCCGGCGGGCAGTCGTGGGCCGCTGGCCAGCGTCGGCGTACCCGCCCAGGTCTGCTGCTGCGCGGCGGTGAGCCAGGCGGTCGCCGACGGTGCGACAGTCACCGCCCGGCCGGCGCAGGTGGGCAGCCCCGCCCAGCCGACCGCATGCAGGGCGCCGACCGGCACGATCACCAGCGGCCGGTCGGCCAGCCGCCGCCGCAGCGGGTCGAACAGTTGCCGGTCCAACGCCGTCGCGGCGTGCGCCGCGCCGGTTCGGGCGGCTGTCGAGTCCCCGGTGACGATCAGCCGACGTAGCCCGAAGCGGTGCCAGCGGGCCAGCCGGGTCGCCTCGGCCGACGGGCCGAGATCGTGCAGGCTGGCCCGTCCGTCGGCGACCACCACCGCCCCGAGCCGGTCACCGTGCACGAACAGTTCGACGAGCGCCCGGGGGCCGAGCCGGTCGGCCAGTTCACCCACCCGGGGCGGGGCCGGCGTGGTCGTCGCGCCGGTCGCCAGCCGGGTCAGGTCGCGGATGCGATGCTCCAGCCGGGCCTGCCGCCCGCGCAGCACGCGTACCGGCCGGCCGGTCAGCACCGCGTCCTCCAGCAGGCCACTGACCAGCCTGAGTTCGGCAAGCGCCGCGACGAGTTCGGCGTCGTCGGGTGGCAACGCCGGCCGGTTGCGCAGCGCGGTGGCGCGCCACCGCTCCGCCCAGGCCAGCACCCGCGCCGGTGCGCCGGCCCGCACGGCGATGTCCAGTCCCTCGGCCGCCAGTTCCTGCCCGTACGCCCCGCTGTTGGCCCGCAGTTCGGTGGCGCCGAGCGAGGTCCGGTGCCGGTCGAGGACGGCCAACCCGCGACGCAGGGCACGGGCGGCGGCGGATTCGTCGCCGCGCAGCCGGTGCCACAGCGCCTGGGCGTACCAGCCCTGGGCGCGCCGGGGCGCCGTACCCTGACCCCGCGTGCGGGCGACCGTGCCGAACAACTCCGCGGCGCGGTCGACGCGACCCAGCGCCGACGCCAGCAGGCCGGCGTCGATCAGGGTGAGCTGCGCGGGATCCGGCCAGCCGGTCGCGTCGAGTTGATCGGCGGTACGCACCATCGCGGTGAGCAGGGCGGCGGTGCGGGTTCCGCGACGGAACTCGGCACGCAACTCGACGTGTCGGGCGAAGGCGGTCCAGATGCGGCGACCCTGTCGGCGGAATCGGGTCCGTGCCGCGGCGGCGGCCTCGGTCGCGGTGTCCAGGTCACCGGCGAGCAGCGCGGCGCGTGCCTGGGCCAGCAGCGCCTCGGCGAGGTCGGAGGCCATGCCCCGACGCCGCAGTTCGTCGACCGCTGCGGCGGCGACCTCTGTCGCCTCGTCGACCAGGGGCACCGACAGCAGCAGTTCGAAACGGTCCAGCAGCAACGCCGGTCGAGGTACGGCGAGACGCTGGTACTCCTCGCCGACGGCGGCGAACCGGCGCAGGGCACCCACGATGTCGCCGCGCCGGCCGGCCGCGATGCCGCCGTTCCAGCGGGCGTCGGCGGCGGCGAGGTCCAGCCCGAGTTCACCGAAGATGGCCGCCGCCCGGGCGAGGTCGTCGACGTCGCCGTTGCCGCCCCGGTGGGCGTTGAGCAGTCCCCGGTTGTTGCGGGCCCGCGCCTCCAGCAGCAGATCGCCCGCACGCTGGGCGATGTCGATGGCCAACCCGTAGTCGCGGACCGCCTCGTCGTACCGGCCCCGGTAGTGCAGCACCACCCCGCGCTGCATCCGGGCCCGCCCGGCGTCGGCGCCGGTGAGTTCCGGCAGCGCGGCGGTCACCGCCCGCAGGGCCGCCGAGGTGCGGCCGGCGGTGGCCAGGACGTAGCCGAGGCTCATCCGGGCCAGCGCGCGGGTCCGGGCCGACTCGGCGGCGCGGACCGCCCGGCGCAGGTGGTGCAGCGCGCCGGTCAGGTCGTTGAGTTCCCGCAGCGCCAGGCCGATGGCCCGCTCCGCAGTGGAGCGTTCGTCGTCGTCGACGTGCCCGGTGGCGAGTACCCGCTGGGCGATTGTGATCGCCTCACGTGGGCGGCGCTGGACGGTGTCGAGCGCCAGCGCAGCGATGCCGGCACCGGCAGCGGTGCTGTCGGACATGAGAGAAGGCTTCACCAGCTATCGCCGTACTGTCAATGCCCGGGAATCGTCTCACGGGTGTGGCCGTATTGCGGTCACCCGGACGGGCCATTGACATACGCCGATTGCTTGGAAGAATTGGCGAGGCCTGCGGAATTCGACTTGCCCGCCACCAGTGACTTGCCGTTTCCTGGGCTATCTGGGAGGACTCTTGCTTCCTGACTATCCCCGAACGGGCAATTCCCATCGGCTGTCCCGACGGCGACTGCTGACCGCCTCCGCGCTGGCCACCGTGGCCACTCCACTGGGCATCGGGTCGACGGCGGCCGCATCGCGCGCCGAGCAGGACCCCGACGACACCGCATACCAACTCGCCTTCGCCCGGGTGCTGGACGCGGACCGCAATGTGCGGCGGCACATCGTCGCCGGACGGGAATTCCTTTACCGTCCCCGGCAACTGCTCGCCGCCGCCGCAGATGCCGGTCGGGTCGCCGCCTGGCTGAGAAGCCGCGGGCATTCGGTCACCATTGGCAACGGATTCGCCGGAGTCACCCGACTGCTGTTCGCCACGGAGACCGATATTCCCGCGATCGTGGGGATGCTGCGCGATCCTCGGCAGTGGTCCGGCCAACCCGTACCGCGGGTCCAACCCCACCACGTGCTGCTCGGCCTGGGCAACATCATGGGCAACCCGTCCGGGCCGCCTCGGGCGGTCGCCGCGCTGCCGCCGCCGGATCCGACCCGGCTCGCCGAGGGCGCGGGGGTGACGGTCGGAATCTGCGACACCGGCATCTGGCGGTACGCCGGTCAGCAGCACCCACACTGGCTCGACGGCGCCTACCTGCCCGAGCCCGACGACGAGGACCCGCTCTACGCGTACGCCGACGTGCTCGCACCGCAGGGCGGTCACGGCACGTTCGTCGCCGGGGTGGTGCGTCAGGCCGCACCCGGCGTACGTGTCGATCCCGAGACGGCCCTGGACCAGAGCGGCATCGGTGACGAGTCGATGGTGGTGGCCGCCCTGAGCCGGCTGTCGCCCGAGGTCAGCGTGATCAACCTGTCCCTGGGCGGCTACACCCTCGACGACCAGCCCTCACTGCCACTGGCCAACGCCCTGGCCGCGCTGCCGCCGACGACCGCGGTGGTGGCGGCGGCGGGCAACGCCGGCCTCCGCCGGCCACTGTGGCCGGCCGCGCTGGAGCGGGTGGTGGCGGTCGCGGCGGTCAGCCTGGGCCCGGCGGGACTGGTACCGGCCGACTACAGCGGGCACGGGGCGTGGGTGGACGCCTGCGCGCTCGGTCGACACGACAGCACCTACGTCGCGGGCACCCTGCCGTTGCCCGGACGACCGACCCGTGTGTTCCACCGCTACGCCAGTTGGGCCGGCACGTCGTTCGCCACCGCACACGTCAGCGGTCGCCTGGCCGCCCTGATGACCGCCGGCGGCCTGAGCGCCGACGCGGCCCGGCTGACGCTGCTCGCGCAACCCCGCTGGCACCCCGACTACGGAGTGCTGGTCGGGTGAACACCAGGGAGCTGGTCGCCGCCGCCGCGGACGGGGACGAGTCGGCCTGGGCGCAGCTGGTGCACCGGTACACCCCGCTCGTGTATTCGGTGATCCGCTCCCACGACCTGACCGGCGCCGACGCGGCCGACGTCAACCAGACCGTCTGGCTGCGGCTGGTGGAGCAACTCGGCCGGCTGCGCGACCCGGAGGCGTTGGCCGGATGGCTGGCCGTCACCACCCGGCGCGAGTGTTACCGGATGACGCGGCTGGGCCGGCGTACCCGACCCGTCGACCCGTCCGACGACGCGCTGGAGGGGTACCACGGGAGCTGGGCGAACGTAGCGGCGCCGGACGAGGACCTGTTGCGCGCGGAGCGTCGGCAGGCGTTGCGGGAGAGCTTCGCCCAGCTTCCGCCGCGCTGTCAGGAGCTGCTCGCGCTGTTGACGGCCGATCCGCCGCTGAGCTACCGGCAGATCGCCGACCGGCTGGGCGTACCGGTCGGCAGCATCGGGCCGACCCAGGCCCGTTGTCTGCGCAGGTTGCGCGACTGTCCGGCCCTCGCGCCGTACCTTGATCCTGGTCGGTCCGCATCGTCGAAGGCGGGTGAACGCGATGGAGCCGTGGCCGCCGGTCGATGACGACCGGTTGACTGTGGAGTTGGGCGCGGCGCTGTGGAACGCCGGGGGAGTGCCCGAGGAATATCTGACCGCGGCGCGGGCGGCATTCGCCTGGCGGACGGTCGACGCCGAGCTGACCCTCGCCGAGCTGACCTTCGACTCGGTATGTGAGCCGGCGGGGCAGACCCGGTCGGGTGCCTCCGTGCGGACCCTGTCCTTCCGGGGCGGACCGATCGTGTTGGAGATCGAGGTCAGCGACGCGGGAGTCGTCGGTCAGCTCTGCCCGGCCGAGGGCGGCCGGGTCAGTGCCCGAACCGCCGACGGCACCTACGACGAGACCTCCGTCGACGCCGTGGGCCTGTTCTCCCTCGGCGTCCCGCCGCCCGGTCCGGTGCAGTTGCTCGCCGAGGCCGGCGGTTTCACCGTCGCCACCGACTGGGTCTGCCTGCGCTGACGGGGGTTGCGGCCCGGTCGGGCCGCAACCCCCTCGCACTACCGCTTGACGGAGCTGATCAGGTACTGCACGCCGCCGAGGTCGGTCCGTTTGGCCCCGGAGGCGTCCGGGCCGAACTGGGTCACGTTGAACGCGATCTCCCGGTCCGACGCGGTCGTCGCGCTGAACAGCAGCGAGAACTCCACCCGCTCACCGGGGTTCAGCCGCAGATTGCCCAGGCTGGCCCGGGTGGGCTCGACGATCTCCACCTGGGTGCGGCCCACGGCGCGTACGCCCGTGCCGACCGCGCCGCCGGCCCGCCAGCGCTCGAACAGCTCCGGACCGAGGTCGACGACGACCCGCCCGCCGATGCCCTGCAACGGTTGCGTCGCCTCGAAGACCAGGTCGTTGGCGGACGGCACCCGCAGCGAGTTGCCGATGGCGAAGGGTCGCACAGCCGGGTTCGTCTCACCGGCGCTGAGTCGCACCGAGTCGACGTTGCGCCACGCGATGTTGTTGTTGTTCCTGGTGTTGGTGCTGATGTCCGGGCCCTCGGCGACCATCGGGTCGGTGTCGGACACCCAGCGCGCGAGCAGGCAGAAGTGACCCGGCCCGGGCACTCCCGTCCACGGGATGGTGACCGTCGTGACGCCCGCGTTGGCGGCGACGGTGGCCGCGCCGATGTGCGTCCAGTGGGCCGGCCAGGTCGCGCCGCCACCGGGGGTCGTCCGGTAGACGTGCAGCGTTCCGAAGCTGGTGCCCGCGCCGTACGGCCCGGGATTGCGCAGCTTGACGAAGATGTAGTTGGTGATTCCGACGATCGGGTTCTGGCTGGTGGCACACTCCACGGGAGTCGGGCAGACCTTGATGTCGGGGCTGGCCCACAGCGGGTTCAGCGGGTGCGGCTGGAGCCCGACATCGCCGTCGACATCCTTGATGTAGATGTCGGTGCGGGCGGTCGGGGCGGCCCGGTCGGCGGCCGCGAGGGGCGCGGCGACGGCTGCGGTGACCGACAGCAGCCCGGCCAGCGCGGCGCCCGCGACGACGCCCAGGACCGCCCTGCGGACACGTCTTCCTGCACTGCTCATGACAGCGTTTCTCCCATCGACGGAGACTGGCCGACCCGGCGTTTCCGTTCCGTGTCGGCGCGGTTACGCCTTTCTGGAGCCGGTGGCGAGCCGGAAAATACCGTCGTGGTGTCGTCGTGCTGTCAGATGGCGCGAAGAGCGGCAAACTCCTTCTGCGGGCGACCGGGGTCAGTCTGGCTGCGGGTGACCGGGGTCAGTCCGGCACGGCGCGGCAGGAGGCGCGGACGACCAGCTCGGTAGGAAGCCGGATGTGAATGTCGCGTTCCACCCCCGCGATCAGGTCGACCAGCAGGCGCAACGCCTCGGCGCCCATCCGTTGTATCGGTTGCATGATCGTGGTCAGCGGTGGGTTGACAAGCGCCGACTCCGGAACGTTGTCGAAGCCGATCACGGACAGGTCGTCGGGCACCGACAGGCCCATGTTCCGGGCGACGTTGATCGTGGAGATCGCGGACAGGTCGTTACCCGCGAAGACCGCGGTCGGCCGGTCGGGGAGGGCGAGCAGTTCCGCGGCCGTGCCGGCGGCGCTCTCGATGCGGAACCCGCCGACGCGTACCAGTTGCTCGTCCACGGTCACACCCGCGTCGGCCATCGCCTGCCGGAAGCCCGCCTCACGCAGCCGCGACGACTCCAGATCGGCGCGGCCACTGATGTGGCCGATCCGGCGGTGACCGAGCGAGAGCAGGTAGTTGGTCGCCAGCACGGCGCCGGCGAAGTTGTCGGAGTCGACGGTGGGCAGACCCGAGGGACCGGTGTGCGGGTCGACGGCGACGACGTGGAAGCCCTGTTTGGTCTCGACCACCGTCGGCGTGACGATGACGGCGCCGTCGATGAGCGTTCCGGACAGCCGGGCCAGGGATCGTCGTTCCCAGCCGACGGCCGTACCTGCCACGTCGCCGCTGGAGTAGGCGAGCAACTGGTAGCCGGTGCCGGTGACCCCCGCCGAGGCGCCCTTGAGCAACTCGGTGGAGAAGGGTTCGAACTCGGCCACGAGGATGCCCAGGACGTTCGTGCGGTGACTACGTAAGCTCTGCGCGCCCAGGCTGGCCTCGTAGCCGAGCTGGTGAATGACCTGCTGAACCCGCTGGACGGTCGCCTGTGCCACGCCGTACCTGCCATTAACCACCTTGGATACAGTTGCCACGGAGACGCCGGCCGCGCGGGCCACGTCCGACATGTTGACACGCTGCGGGAACGCCACGCCGACGATGATAGAGGGCCGACGGGGCTCGATGAGCGGCGTATCGAAAACGTTATCGACACCGATTGACACTCGGTTACACGGCTGTAAAACTCCCCCGCAGGCCGAGCACCGCGACTGACTAGTCGAGGAGATACCGATGGCTATAAAGCGCCGCGTACGAACCGTCCTAGCGCTGTCCATCACCACCGCACTACTTGCCACCGGATGCAGCGGCGGCGAGTCCGAAGAGCCCGCCGAGAGCGAGCTGTACAAGAACCCGGTGACCCTGACCTGGTGGCACAACGCCAGCCAGGATGGGCCTGGAAAGGAGTACTGGCAGAAGGTTGCCAAGGACTTCAACGCCCTGCACCCCACGGTCACCATCGAGATCGAGGGCATCGAGACCAACCAGCTCCAGCGCACCCGGCTGCCTGCCGCGCTGCTGAGCAACGATCCGCCAGACATCTTCCCGACCTGGGGTGGCGGCGAGATCCGCGAGCAGGTCGAGGCCGACTACCTCAAGGACCTCACCGACCTGGCGAAGGACGAGATCGCCAACGTCGGCAGCTCCGCCGAGATCTGGGCGGTGAACGGCAGGCAGTACGGTCTGCCGTTCCGGATGGGCATTGAGGGTATCTGGTACAACAAGGACATGTTCGAGCGGGCCGGCATCGCGGCGCCGCCGAGCACGTTCGAGGAGCTCAACGAGGCCGTCACCAAGCTCAAGGCGATCAACGTCGTGCCGATCGCCGTCGGCGCCGGTGACAAGTGGCCGGCCGCGCACTGGTGGTACAACTTCGCGCTGCGGGCCTGCTCCGTCGACACCCTGAAGAAGGCCTCCAAGGACCTGGACTTCGAGGACCCGTGCTTCCTCAAGGCCGGCGAGGACCTGAAGGCCTTCATCGACACCAAGCCGTTCCAGAACAACTTCATCGCGACCCCGGGTCAGAACGACCCGACCAGCGCCAACGGCCTGCTCGCCAACGGCAAGGCCGCGATGGAGCTGATGGGCGACTGGAACAAGGGCACCCTGGACAACGTTGCCGAGGATGCCGAGGCGATGAACAAGTTCATCGGTTGGTTCCCGGTCCCGGCGATCAGTGGTTCGAACGGTGACCCCAAGGCGGCCCTCGGCGGTGGCGACGGATTCTCCTGCGCCAAGAACGCCCCGGCGGAGTGCGTCGAGTTCCTGAAGTACATCGTCAGCCCCGAGGTGCAGAAGGGCTACGCCGAGACCGGCACCGGTCTGCCCGTCGCCAAGGGTTCGGAGTCCGGTGTCTCGGACCCGGCGCTGCGCTCCATCCTGGAGGCCACCACCAGCGCGACCTACGTCCAGCTCTGGCTGGACACCGCCTTCGGCAGCACCGTCGGTAACGCGATGAACGACGCGATCGTCGCCATCTTCGCGGGCAACGGGACGCCGCAGCAGGTCGTCGACGCGATGAAGTCGGCCGCCCGCAAGTGAGCTCCGTGAACCAGACCCTGAACCCCGCTGGCGGCGTGTCCGCGCCGCCGGCGGGGCTCCGGCCCGCCGATCGGAAAGCCGGCCGGGCCCGCGAGACGCGACGCAAGTGGTACGAGATCATCGGGCTCACCACGCCGGCGATCGTCGTGTACGTGATGTTCGTCCTGGTGCCGATCGGCTTCGCCTTCTACTACAGTCTGTTCCGCTGGCGTGGAGTCGGACCGCCCACCGATTACATCGGCTTCGACAACTACGTCATGGCCTTCCAGGACCCGATCTTCCTGGACGCGCTGCGTAACAACGCGATCATTGTGTTCGGATCGCTGCTGATCCAGGGCCCCATCGCGCTGGGCGTCGCCCTGCTGCTCAACCGCCATTTCCGCGGCCGCACGGTGTTCCGCCTGCTGGCGTTCGTGCCGTACGTGCTGGCCGAGGTCACCGTCGGCATCATGTGGAAGCTGATCCTGACCGAGAACGGCACGTTCGACGCGTTGCTGCGCTCGATCGGGTTGGGCGGCCTGATCCAGGCGTGGCTCGCCGATCTCGATATCGTTATCTGGACGCTGCTGTTCGTCCTCACCTGGAAGTACGTCGGGTTCGCCATCATCCTGCTGCTGGCCGGACTGTCAAACGTGCCGCAGGAGTTGAACGAGGCGGCCCAGATCGACGGGGCAAGCTGGTGGCAGATCCAGCGCCACGTCACGCTGCCGTTGTTGGGCCCGACGATCCGGATCTGGATGTTCCTGTCCATGATCGGCTCGTTGCAGGTCTTCGACGTGATCTGGGTGACCTCGGTGCCGGCGGTACGCTCGCTCGGCGCGTCGGCCACCATGGCGACATACATGGTGGACAACGGCTTCTTCGCCCGACTGTGGGGCTACGGCAACGCGATCGCGGTGATCCTGTTCGTCATCTCGTTCGTGGCGGCGATCCTGTTCCAGCGCTTCCTGCTCCGTCGCGACATCGAGGGCGCCATCACCAGAAAGGCAAAATGACGTGACGATCGCGAACACCGCTCTGTCGCCCGCCAAGCGCCGCCCGGTGTCCTGGGGAAACCCCCTGACCTACGCCTTGGCGCTCGCGGTCGCGGCTGTGTCGATCACGCCGGTGATCTACGTGGTCATCGGTGGTTTCCGTACCACCCCACAGATCGTCGCGAACCCGGCCGCCCTGCCCGACCCGTGGGTCTTCGACAACTACATCCGAGTGCTGACCGAGAGTAACTTCTGGCGGCAGGCGTTCAACAGCGCAGTGGTCTCCCTGGGCACCACCCTCGGTGTGGTGGCCCTCGGGGTCTCCGCCGCGTTCGTGCTCGCCCGGTACACCTTCCGCGGGCGTGAGGTGCTCTACACCTTCTTCACCCTCGGACTGCTGTTCCCGGCCGGTGCGGCGATCCTGCCGCTGTACCTCATGCTGCGCGACCTCAGCCTGATCAACTCGTACTATGCGGTAATCCTTCCGCAGGTCGCGTTCTCGTTGCCGCTGACGATCGTCATCCTACGACCGTTCCTGTCGGCCATCCCCCGTGAACTGGAGGACGCCGCGGCGATCGACGGCACCGGCCGGCTCGGCTTCCTCTGGCGCATCATGCTGCCGCTGGCGCGGCCGGCACTGGTCACCGTCGGGATCCTCGCGTTCGTCACGAGCTGGAACGCCTTCCTCCTGCCGTTGCTCGTCCTCGGTGACGCCAGCCTGCATACCCTGCCGCTGGGCGTGCAGCAGTTCTCCAGTCAGTACAGCTCCGACACGGCCGGCATCCTCGCCTTCACCTCGCTGGCGATGCTGCCCGCCCTACTGTTCTTCACCTTCGCCGAGAAACAGATCGTCGGAGGCCTGCAAGGTGCGGTCAAGGGCTGAGCGGCAGCCGCACGAGCACCAGAAATGGAAGGCACAGCATGATTGAGGTCCGTCAAGGGGTGGGCGCGTCGGCGCCGGCTCAAACAGGTCCGCGCCCCGACCGGCCGGACGGGCCAGACGGCGAGTCGCGCGTACGTGAGCTGCTCGGTCGGATGACGATCGAGGAGAAGGTCGCGCAGCTCGTCGGGTTCTGGGAGAAGGAGGACGGCGAGGCAGTCGCCCCGCTGCAGGGCGAGTTCGGCGACATCGGCGGGTTGGAGGCCTTCTCCCGGCACGGTCTGGGTCACCTCACCCGACCGTACGGCACGCGTCCGGTCGACCCCGCCGCCCGCGCCTCCTGGCTACGGAAGTTCCAGTCGGAACTGGTCACCGGCACCCGGCTCGGCATTCCGGCGATCGTGCACGAGGAGTGCCTGACCGGACTGTCGGCCTGGAAGGCCGCCACATTCCCCACGCCGTTGGCCTGGGGAGCCGCCTTCGATTCCGACCTGGTCACCGAGATGGCCGCAGCGATCGGGACCGTGATGCGTGCCCTCGGCATCCATCAGGGACTCTCCCCGGTGCTGGACGTGATCCGGGACCCGCGCTGGGGCCGGGTCGACGAGTGCATCGCCGAGGACCCGTACCTGGTCGGCACCCTCGGCACGGCGTACGTGCGCGGCCTGCAGTCCCAGGGCGTGCATGCCACGCTGAAGCATTTCGTCGGCTACTCCGCCTCCCGGGCCGGGCGCAACTTCGCCCCGGTGCACGCCGGCCCCCGGGAGATCGCCGACGTGCTGCTCCCACCGTTCGAGATGGCGATCCTCGACGGTGACGTGCGCTCGATCATGCACTCGTACGCCGAGATCGACGGCGTGCCGGTGGCCGCCGATCCGACCCTGCTGACCGAGTTGCTGCGCGACCGCTGGGGCTTCGACGGCACGGTGGTGGCCGACTACTACGGCGTGGCCTTCCTGAACCTGCTGCACCACGTCGCGGAAGACAACACCGAGGCGGCCGTGCAGGCGCTCACTGCCGGTGTCGACATCGAACTGCCGACCGGCGACGCCTACCTGACCCTGATCGAGTCGGTGCGTACCGGCCGGATCGACGAGGCCCTGATCGACCGGTCGGTGCTGCGGGTGCTGCGCCAGAAGCTCGAACTCGGTCTACTCGACGCCACCTTCGACGACGAGCCGGCCGAGCAGATCGACCTGGATCCGCCCGAGCATCGGGCGATCGCCCGCCGGCTGGCCGAGAAGTCGATCATCCTGGTCGCCAACCAGGGGGTGCTGCCGCTGCCGGCGGGGCGTCGGGTAGCGGTCATCGGCCCGAACGCCGACCGGGAGGCGGCGCTGTTCGGGTGCTACTCCTTCCTCAACCACGTGCTCGCGCAGCGACCCGGTGTGGAGACCGGCATCGAGGTGCCCACCGTGCTCGACGCGCTGCGGGTCGAGTTCGGTGCCGAGCACATCAGCTCGGCGTCGGGCTGTGCCGTGGACAGCGAGGACCGGTCCGGTTTCGCCGAGGCCGTCGCCGTCGCGTCCGACGCGGACGTCGCCGTACTGGTCGTTGGTGACCACGCCGGCCTGTTCGGGCGCGGCACCGTCGGCGAGGGCTGCGACCGCGACGACCTGGAGTTGCCCGGCGTGCAGCGCCAACTGGTCGAGGCCGTGCTGGACACCGGTACGCCGGTCGTCCTGGTGCTGCTCACCGGGCGGCCGTATGCGCTGGGTTGGGCACTGGACCGCTGCGCGGCCGTGGTGCAGGCGTTCTTCCCGGGCGAGGAGGGCGCCGGAGCGATCGCCGGCGTGCTCTCCGGGCGGGTCAACCCGTCGGGCCGGCTGCCGATCACCCTGCCCAGCTCGGCGGGGGCGCAGCCGTACTCGTACCTGCACCCCACTCTGGGGGAGGGCAGCGGGGTGACGAGCCTGTCGGCGGCACCCGTGGCGCCGTTCGGCCACGGCCTGTCATACACCACGTTCGCGTACGCCGACCTGACCGTGTCCGACACCGTGCCCACCACCGGCACGCTGCACGCCAGCGTCCGGGTCACCAACACCGGCGAGGTCGCCGGGGAGGACGTGGTCCAGCTCTACGGCCACGACCTGGTGGCCTCGGTGACCCGGCCGGTGGCGCAGCTGCTCGGGTACCGCCGGATCCACCTGGAGCCGGGGGAGTCGGTCACGGTCGAGCTGTCCGTGCCCACCACCCGACTGGCCTTCTCCGACCGCACGCTCACCCGGGTGGTGGAGCCCGGCGACGTCGACATCTGGGTCGGCACCAGCGCCCACCGCGCCGTCCAGGCCCGTACCGTCCTGGTCGGCGACCTGGCCCCGGTGACCACCTCCTCGCCCCGCTGGACCACCTCGCAACTGCGCTGACCATCATCCGGACCCTGGTGCGTTCGCTCCCAGGCCACGCACCAGGGTCCGGCTGGTCAGCGCCGCTTCTTCGGCCTGGCCCCCACCTTCGGCGGTGCTGACGCGACGGCGTCGGTGACCGCCGTCGAGGCGGCGACGCCGCCGACGGGCGGTGGCGGGTACTTACGGAGCACCCAGGTCTGCTGCCCGAGGGAGAACAGGTTCGTGGTCACCCAGTAGATGATCACGCCGATCGGGAAGATCAGACCGGAGACGAGCAGCGACAGCGGAATGCCGTAGAGCATCAACCGCTGCACCAGCTTCTGCTGCGGATCATCGGCCCAGCCGGTCCGCAGGATCATCTGCCGACTGCTCAGGTAGGTGGTCGCGATCATGACCACGATCAGGATGGCGGCCACCACCCGGACCGTGACCTGGTCCGCGCCGAGCAGCGCCAGCTCCTGCGTGCCGGAGCGGAAGTTGGCGGCGATGGGAGCACCGAACAGGGTCGCCGTCGACGCACTGTCGAACTGGGTGACCGTCCAGCCGTACAGCGTCTTCATGTGCTCCGGCATCGACGGCTTGAGGTGCCGCAGCACGTGGAACAGACCGAGGAAGACGGGAATCTGCACCAGCATGGGCAGGCAGCCCATCAGCGGGTTGGCCTGCCCCGTCCGGTACAGCTCGACAAGCTCCTTCTGGAGCGTTTCCCGGTCGTCCTTGTGCTTCTCCTGGAGCGCCTTGATCTGCGGCTGCAACGCCTGCATCGCCCGCTGCGCCTTGATCTGCTTGACGAAGACCGGGAAGAGTACGGCCCGGACGGTGAGCACCAGGAAGACGATGCCGAGCACCCACGACCAGTTGGTGCCGAGCAGCGGTGCGTCGTCGAAGACCAACTGCCAGGCGCCGTGCCAGAACAACAGGATCGCGGAGATGCCCGCGTAGATCACCGCCATCAGCGGGCTGAACAGCGTACTCACCGGCGGCCTCCGGTGTGCTGTGCGTGGCGGGTGGGCGAATTGGACATGGTGCACCTCTCGAAGAACGACCGACGACTGACAACGGGCAGGAACCAGTCAGGTGCGGGCGCCGTCGAGCGGCAGAAGAGAAGGCTCAGGCGACCGCGAGGGTCGCCGTCGGGGCCCTGGGACGGGCGCGGCCGGCCGCGTCCGGATCACGGTGCCGGGGTACGCCGGTGCGGCCGGAGCGTTCGCGCATCAACCGGCGGGTGACCCGCAGCTCGGCCGGGGTGACCACCCGGCGGAGCAGGTTCGCCGCGGAGAGCACCACAGTCAGCAGCACGCCGGTTGCCGCGGCGGTGCCGGTGACCAGGCCGGTGGCACCCGCGTCGGCGAGAATGCCGACGAGGTACCAGAGCATGCCGAGCCCGATCACAGGACAACCATAGCCGCCAGGCGCGACAAGCATGTGTCCTCGAGCGTCGGCCGGGTGCCCCGAGTGCCGGCCGAGTGTCCCCGGGTGCCGGCCGGGTGTCCCCGGCGGTGGGATTGGTGGACCACGCGTTAGCGGTGCGGATCGGGTTCGGCGCGCAGGGCGGCGGTGGCGCGGATCGCCTTGACGATCGCCGGGATCGCGCCGATCAGCAGCACCAGGGCCCAGATGATCGCGATCACGGCGAAGATGATCGCACCGAGGTCGTCGAGGATGCTCACCACGATCACCGGCACCAGGCGGTGCAGGAACTCCAGCACCACCGTGCAGAGCAGGCTGGTCCCGATCAGCAGCACCAGGCCCTTGTTCTGGATGAACTTCGGCTGGGCGAGCAGCAGCAGGCTGGCCCAGGCCAGCTTGAGCAGCAGCACCAGGCCGAGCAGGACGGCCGAGCCCCCGACCGGGAAGAAGCCCCACAGCGCCAGATAGGCGAGCGTGCCGAACGGCGGCGCCAGAAAGAGCGAAACCATGATCGACAGCTCGACGAAGGCGATCACCAGGGCCAGAATCGCCACGATGATCAGGACGATCGAGAAGATCAGGGTGGCGACCCCCTGAACCCGCCCGTGGATCCGCTCGGGGAGCACCAGTCCCAGACAGAACAGCCCGGTGGTCCACAACGCCGCCGCGTCGACGAGCGCCAGGTAGCCGGTGCCCCGCCCGGACGGCTCGCTGACCCCGCTCACGTCGGACACCTCGACACCCAGGTCGGCGGCGCTGCCGGCCAGCGCCGCCCCGGCGTCCGAGCCGCCCAACAGCAGCCCGGCACCGACCTCGACGCCGACCGCCAGCACCAGGGCCAGCATGGCCAGCAGCAGGAACGGCCTGCGTAACGCGCCCATCAGGTCCCCTCGCTCTCACTGCGCGCTGATCGTGACCAGGCAGCCGGTGGGGCAGCGCAGCGTCACCGTGGCCGGCCGATCCACGGCGATCCGGGCCACCGCCTCCGTGCCGTCCTGCTCCGGAGTGACCGTGTCGGTCACGGTGAAGTCGGCGTCGCCGGGTGCCGGTGCCTCGACGGTGAACCCTCCCGGACTGCGCAGGATCAGCGTCCGCAACCGGCCCGGGTCGGCGACCCGCAGCTCACAGTCGCCGACCACCGTCAGCAGTCCCGGCGCCTCGACACATTCCGCCTCGACCGTCGCCGGATCGACCGCGCCCTGCCCACCACCCCGCCCGAGCCACTCCACGAGCGAATGCCGCCCCGCCGGGTCCCCCCGCTCAT
>NZ_PNOZ01000196.1:0-459 GCF_002879555.1 Verrucosispora sp. ts21
GACTCCATCAGCTTGGCCTGCGCGGCCAGTGCGGCCGGGTCGTTCATGTGCGACATCATCAGGAACCCGGACACGTCCATGCCGTTCTCCCGCGCCCAGGAGATGTGCTGCGCGGAGATGTCCGCCTCGGTGCAGTGCGTGGCGATACGCACACTGGTCACCCCGAGGGCCTTGGCCGCCTTCAAGTCGGCGATGGTGCCGATACCGGGCAGCAGCAGGGTGGTCAGCTTCGCGTTCGTCATCACCTCGGCCGCCGCCGCGATCCACTCGGCGTCGCTTGCCGCACCGTGGCCGTAGTTGACACTGGACCCGGCCAGCCCGTCCCCGTGCGCCACCTCGATCGCGGCCACCCCGGCGGCATCCAACGCCGCGGCGATGGCCCGCACCTGGTCGACGGTGTAACGGTGGGCGATGGCGTGCATGCCGTCGCGCAGCGTCACGTCCTGGATGTAGAGATCG
>NZ_PNOZ01000197.1:0-407 GCF_002879555.1 Verrucosispora sp. ts21
CACCACCCCTCCCGCACCACCCCTCCCGCACTCCGCGATCATGGACTTTCGGTCGCCACCTGGTCCGGTTATGTCACCTTTGCGCCGACCAGAACTGCATGATCGACGCCGCGAGCGAGGCGAGGGTCCGGGTGAGCGGGCGCGTTCCGCCGCCAGCCCACCACGCTCCCGCGATCATGGACTTTCGGTCGCCGCCTGGTCCGGTTTTGTCACCCTTCGTCCCGACCAGAACTGCATGATCGACGCAGCACGAGCGGTCAGGGTGCGGGCGGGTGGGCGCAGTCCGCCGCGAGCCCGCGGTACGCCGCGATCATGGACTTACGGTCGCCCCTTCATCCCGTTTAGTCACCTTTGCACCGACGAGAACTGCATGATCGACGCCGAGGGAGGGGCGAGGGTGCGGGGCG
>NZ_PNOZ01000198.1:0-403 GCF_002879555.1 Verrucosispora sp. ts21
GCCCCGCCCCGCCCCGCCCCGCGATCTTGCACTTATGGTCGCCCTTATGCCGCTCTTGCCCCACTATGCCCCGACGAAGAGTGCAAGATCGCGGCAGTTAGGGCACTGACGCGAACACGTCCACGGCCCTTCACGGCGCACTCCCGCGATCCTGCAGTCGCAATCCCCCGCGATCTTGCACTTGCAGTCGCCCTTGTCTGCGCCTTTACCCCGTTATGTCGAGACAGAAAGTGCAAGATCGCGGCACGAACGGCAGTGGCATGACCTCACCCCAGCCCACGCTCGCGACCCCGCCGCGATCTTGCACTTATGGTCGCCGTTATGTCGCCCTTGCCCCGTTACGCACCGACGAAAAGTGCAAGATCGCGGCGGTGGCGGGAGGGGCGGCGGGAGGGGGCGGCGT
>NZ_PNOZ01000199.1:0-401 GCF_002879555.1 Verrucosispora sp. ts21
CGGGAATGGTGGTGGCCGGCGGGTCGTTGTACATGTCTGACCGGCCGATGGAAGCCCCCCGGAGCAGGTCAGATGGCTTCGTGGTTGGCCCGACCCCCCGGGAATGATGGTGGGTGGTCGGTCGTTGTACATGGTCCCGGCGCCGCGATGGGGTCCCTCGCCCCTGTGATGAGCGTGGTGGGGTTCCCCCGCCCCGCGTGTGAGCCGGTGAACCTTCCCCCCTCTTGTTCTTTCAGCGCCTGACGGCGTTTGCATGCACCCGTCCCCCGGTGGTGTGTGTCTACCCCCGAATGGAGCTTCGTCATGAACTCGATCTTCCGTAAGAGCATGCTGAGTGTTGCTGGTCTGGCTTTCGCTGGTGGCGTGTTCGCCGGCCCGGTGGCCGCTCACGCCGATGTCAC
>NZ_PNOZ01000200.1:0-394 GCF_002879555.1 Verrucosispora sp. ts21
GGCTCTTCGAAGTTGAGCGGGGTTCGCAGCTGGAGTTGGCCCGAGTGTGAAGGGCTCGCAGCTCATCGGTGATCATCTGAGTGTCTAAGTCGGATGGTCACAAGTGAAGAGCTGCGAGCATGGTCAACGATACGACCCGGCTGCTGGGGTTGGACGGCCTGGTGGTCGAGCGGGTCGAGGTGGATGCCGCTGGCGTCCCCGTGGTGGATTTGTCTACCGGTTGTGAACAGGCACGATGCTGTCCGCAGTGCGGGCAGCGGGCGGTGCGGGTGAAGCAGTGGGCCACGACCCGGCCTCGGGACCTGCCGGTAGCCGGGCGGCCGGTGCGGCTGCGCTGGCGTAAACGACGTTGGTACTGCCCGACGGTCAGTTGTCCGCGGCGGTCGTTCACCGA
>NZ_PNOZ01000201.1:0-392 GCF_002879555.1 Verrucosispora sp. ts21
GCCCTTCACACTCGGGCCAACTCCAGCTGCGAACCCCGCTCAACTTCGAAGAGCCGCGATGAGCAGATCGTCGCCTTGCCGGTACAAGATGTTATCAGGACCACCCTTCGCGATTGGTCCGATCCTAACCTCGTGCGGTCCGGCGTGAACCTCGTGCATCCGACGCAAATACCACTCGCGATGCGCAGGGTTAGCCACGTCCAGACCATAATGCTGAGAGTGGTTCCCCACTTCTTTCCGAACTGGGTTGAATTGACGGCGAGGTCAGGAAGGCCGCAGCCGCCGGTATTGTGCACCAAGATCGGCGTCGCGCCGGCGAGCACATAGTACGTGTGAGTGTTGGCGACGGTGAGGTTGTGGACGGTGGCGCGGGGGACGCTCCAGCGGTCGAT
>NZ_PNOZ01000202.1:0-388 GCF_002879555.1 Verrucosispora sp. ts21
ACATGCTCCACCGCTTGTGCGGGTTCCCGTCAATTCCTTTAAGTTTCACTCTTGCGAGCATACTATTCAGGCGGATCATTTAACGCGTTAGCTGCGTTAGTGAAATTATTCCACCAACTAATGATCATCGTTTACGGCGTGGACTACCAGGGTATCTAATCCTGTTTGCTCCCCACGCTTTCGTCCCTTAGTGTCAATATATAACCAGTTAGCTGCCTTCGCCTATTGGTGTTCTTCCTAATATCTACGCATTCCACCGCTTCACTAGGAATTCCGCTAACCTCTTTATAATTCTATTTTGCCAGTATCCAAAGCGGACTGAAGTTGAGCTTCAGCATTTAACTCCAGACTTAGCAAAAAACCTACGGACGCTTTACGCCCAATAATT